>PBPE01000001.1 GCA_002724585.1 Dehalococcoidia bacterium
TGTAGGGCTATCTACCTCTTGGCCCTGTTCTCGTAGTTTGTTTTTATCGCCTAACCACAAGATCTGGGTTACGATGGTTAAAATAACACCCGGCCCAGCATACGCTATTACTGTTCCAAGGTCCGTCCCACCTAATTGGGCTTTCGTTATAAGTATGTACCCAGCACTAATAAGATAAGCCCATGCAAGAGAACCGGATAGTAATCCGTTATGCCAGGGTGACCTTAAAATCAGTATCGGCCATAGTGGCCATAGTACAATAGTCGGGTAAAGGAACCAGAACTGGTAATACCAGGGCCTAAGTTCATTCGGTGGAGTTGGATTCACATCTTTCATACGGGAATACTTTACACGAAATCTGTTGATAAGTAGATATATCCTGTTGATAACTTTATATAGTAGTCGACATACAACAGTTACTAAGTTGATAATCAGATAGCTAGTGTTTAATAAATTGAATCTCTAAAATAATAAAATTTCAAATCGATCACCTTGCTAAATTTACCAACGCATTGCATTAAGTTATCAACACTTATCAACATTTTATTAATGATAAAATAATTCAGGTAAACAATCTTCTACGCACCAGTAAGCGTCGTTATCAACCTATAAACACTATTATTATTGTTATTTACTTAAGAAAATTATTCATATGATAGATACAGTTAGATTAAATATAAAAGCCGGTAATGGAGGAGACGGATGCGTCAGTTTTCTCCATGAAAAGTACAAGCCTAATGGTGGACCAAACGGAGGAGATGGTGGAACTGGTGGTAACGCTTACCTTGTTGGAGATCCATCACTGAATACTCTGATACATCTAAAGTTCAACAGCACCTTTTATGTGGAACGTGGTCAGCATGGTCGCGGAAAGGACCAAACTGGTTCAAATGGCGGGCATACGTTCATAAAAGTTCCCATTGGGACTGTTATCCACAAAATGGATTTAAATAATAATCTTAAGAAGGAATTTTTCGTAGATATAGTCGATGAAACTCCTGTACTAGTATGTGCAGGGGGTAAAGGTGGCTGGGGGAATACTCGTTATGTATCATCTACTAACCAGGAACCACTTTTAGCCCAACGTGGGGAAGAGGGTCAATATGAGGTTCTGTTCCTCGAATTGAAATTATTAGCTGATGTTGGGTTATTAGCTAAGCCCAACGCGGGTAAATCGACCCTTATATCTAGGTGCTCAGCAGCTAAGCCTAAGATAGCTGATTACCCATTCACTACTATGGAACCTGTACTCGGTGTGGTAAATGTTCATGATCAGGATTTCGTAATGATGGAAGTCCCTGGTTTAATAGAAGGTGCTCATGAGGGAATTGGTTTAGGTGACCAATTCTTAAGGCACGCGGAGCGGGCACGACTTTATTTACATCTTTTGGATGGTATGTCAGAGGACCCCGTATCTGATTATCACATGATCAATGATGAGATACGCCAATTCAATCCGTATATGGCAGATAAGCCACAGGTAATTGCAGTTACGAAGATGGATGTGACTGAAGTATCTGAGAAACGGGAAGAAATAGAATTCGTACTTGATGAAGAAATAACCAAGGCAACCGGTATAAAACCAACCATATTTTTTATATCATCTGTAAGTGGAGAAGGGATTGATCATATGCTCGGAAGCATAATTAGTATGTTGAATGATCTGCCTAAAGACCTATCCCTGCCTAGAATGGACAAGATAGATGAGGATGATGGTAACACTTATAAATTTAAGAGCAGGCCAATTGATACCTTCCATCTTGATGACGGTGTCTACGTAATAGACTCGGTACAGCTTGAACGATTATTAACAAGGGCAGATACCAGGGATTACCGGGTTTTATTGCAGCTATGGAGAGAGATGACAAAGATGGGGATAGCAAGGCAGCTCCAGGAAGCTGGTATAGAAGTAGGAGATACTATCCGCATTGGTAAAGCGGAGATGGAGTGGTTCTAGAAGTATCTTGAGTNATGNTGGAGAGAAAATAGGTATACTTGGNGGCACTTTTGACCCGGTTCATCTGGGTCATCTAATAATAGCTGAAGAAGTTAGATCCAGCGTNGGTCTAGATAAGATACTATTCGTGCCGGCTGGTGTACCCTGGATGAGGGAAAATGAAGNTGTATCATCTGGANAACATCGCNTGANCATGGTTGATCTGGCANTGAAGTCAAACCCATATTTCGAAAGTTCTTCATTGGAGATCNATAGANAAGGTGTAACATACACCGCTGATACCCTNAAAACTTTAAGGGAAGAGTTAGATTCTTCCGTTGAACTAAGTTTCATTATGGGAATGGATGTANTTGAAAAGTTCCATCTATGGAAATCGCCTGAGATAGTGGTAGATCTTTGTAATCTGGTTATAGTTAATAGACTTGGGAACCAGGCGGTTGATGTTAATGAGGTAGTAAAACAATTTCCCGAAGCGGGACCTAAACTCAGGATAATAAACGTTCCAAGAATGGAAATAAGCTCAAGCGGTATCCGAGAACGGGTTAAACAGGGAAAATCGTTAAAATACCTGTTATCTGAAGATGTTATTGAATATATTGATCAAAATAATCTGTATAAAGGGTGAGGTTGAAAGTGCGAGAAGACATTGAGCGACTCCTCGAGATAGCTATTGAAAAAGGAGCCCTAAAGTACGGAGATTTTACTTTATCATCCGGAAAACATAGCAGTTATTATTTCGATGGTAGGCTGCTGAGCCTGGATCCTGAGGGTGCATTCCTTATTGGAAAAGCGTTATATCCACTAGTAAATAGTTCTGGAGCAGAGGCTATTGGAGGTCCCACCTTAGCAGCTGACCCAGTTGTGACCGCTGTTTCAATAACCAGCCAAATGAGTGGATCGGGAATCCCTGCTTTCATCGTTCGGAAAGAGGCCAAAGAGCATGGAATGACCAACTTGATTGAAGGACCTGTAAAGCCAGGCAGTAAAGTGTCCATTGTGGATGACACGTGCACGACTGGAGGATCGCTCCTTCATGCGATAAGGGCAGCAGAGAGTATTGGCTGCGAGGTAGTTCAGGTCCTGGCTATTTTGGACAGGCGCGAAGGTGGACAGGAAGTATTAGCTGAACAAGGATATAACTTTACAGCGCTTATGGCAGCAAATTCTGAAGGCGTGATAGAAGTAGTTCAAGATTAATCTTCGCCCGGTCCGAACATCTGTGAAATAGATATTATTTCTGCTGAGCCTTCACTACCGTTAGAGATATCCAATATAGATCCTACTTCAGCAAAAGCGTTTTTTATGTAACCGAGACCAATCGTCTCTCCGGCACCAGGAAGAAACCCGAAAGATGTAATGTTTCCAACTTCTTGTCCATCTTTGGTCAAGACGCAATCATCTTCCACATTAATATTGTCTGAAAATTTTACCTTTACCAGTCGTTTCTGAATCTTCTGGTAAGTATCTAGTCGGGCTATCACTTCCTGGCCGATGTAACAACCCTTATGGAAATTAATTGATCCAATTAGTCCAGCTTCAAGTGGGTTATACCGGTCTCCAAGCTCACGATCATAGGATGGTAATGATTTTTCCACCCTCAAGGTATCGAAAGTGGAATTGTCGATTTCACTAGTGCCGGATTTAGATAGTAGGGAAATAAAATATTCCTTAGATTCAGTTGANGTTATTAGGTCAATACTTGGTANATCNGCAAAAGGCCTGCAAATCAGGGTGAATGTGTGCTCATTTACGACACCCTGGGTGCAGTTGTAATCGGGGATNGATGAGACATCAATGCCGGTNAAATCGTTAACAATAGATGAGCTAGTAGGGCCNATGATGCTGATCATGGAAGTATTCTCTGTAAGGTTCTCTACAGTCAGGTCTTCCATAATCGTATATTTGTCTAACCATTCAATTACACTGTTTTGTTGGTCAGGACTAGTAAGAATAATAAAGTGGTCCCCGGTATTTATGACGTTTATAACGTCTAGTATTCGACCTCTATCTGTAGTGAGAATCGTGTGGGTCCCCTGTCCAGCATCAAGGTCTAGGACAAGATTTGTTGATAAACGGTTAATGAGGTCTAGTGCGTCTTCACCAGTTGCTTTTAAACGGCCAACTTTGGAATTGTCGTAGAAAACTGAGCTTAATAGGGCGGCATCGTATAAATTCTGGTCAACTGATGTATCTGAACCCATATGATAGTCTCCAATTCCAAAAATAAAAGAAAAGGCGTCTCATCTGAGACGCCTTTAGTTTATCAGATGTTTGCGGTCTTTATACTGCGAACGAAGTCCCGCATCCACAGGCCTTCTTGGCGTTAGGATTTTCAAATACAAACCCTTTACCATTAAGCCCGTCAGAGAAATCCAACTCAGTGCCTACTAGGTAGATGTAGCTTTTCTTGTCTACCATTACTTTGACTCCGTACTGTTCAACTATCTTGTCTGACTCTCTTTCTTGGTCAGTAATTGCCAAGTCATATGTTAGCCCTGAGCANCCGCCACCCTTGACCGCTACCCTGAGNCCTACATTATCTGTCATTCCTTCTTTTNCAGCGAAGTATTTTATTTTCTCCGCAGCTTTCTCGCTGATCTTTACNCCTAATTCTACCCCGTCCATGNTTATCGACATAGATTTCTCCTCGGGAGTTTTTTCCTGNTTAGATGGTANTTATTTTATGGTTTAGTCTTATCTNAGGTCAAGGACCCTTGTTTTACCATTTCTGTATGATCGGCAGTATCTCTTTTCCAAATAAGCCNATGTTACTCATGGTTGCTTCATGTGACATACGTGATTCCTGCCCATAGAAGATAAGGTGCTCCATNCCNANTCTACCGTGNAGNTATTCNAGNTTTTCTAGTACCACGTCTGGAGTTCCTGCGACAATGTGGTAGTTTTCCTTAAGCTCNTCATACGATTGCTGGGCTAAAGGTTTCTCGCCTTGTCTTCGAGCTGCAACGGCTTGTCCTGCTTGGGTTCTATANCCNACTGGGGCCATGTACTCTCGGGGCCCNCTAGTAGTTGTGCCCATTCTCCATATGAAATGCTGGGCTTCTTCATCAGCTTTTTCTTGGGTTTCTGCAACATAGCAACAGAGGAGATAGCCAAAGTTATCTTTAGAAGGTTGTAGTCCAGCACCTATAGATGCTTCCCTATAATGACCGAAAAGTTCTTCGGTGACATCTAGNTCCGTTAAAAATGCCACATACGTATAGCCATGTTCTCCACACCATATGGCCGTCTCTGGGCTTGCTGAACCNGGGACCCATATTGGTGGATGCGGTTTTTGTATCGGCACTATCCATGGGTTTACTACNCGGAAGTTGTAATGCTCACCTTCCCATCGAAACGGACCGGGTGTGGTCCANGTTTTGATCACAAGGTCNTGGCATTCTTCAAACCTCCCCCTGTTATCCATNGGATTTCCATTTGTNGCCAGGGTCTCTACTCCCGTGCCTCGAACAAAGCCAGAAATCAGGCGGCCTCCGGAGATGACGTCTATCATAGCGAGTTCTTCGGCAAGCCGAACCGGGTTATCATGGATGGGCAAGATATTTCCTAGCATTAAGATCTTAGCCTGCTCCGTGATCCGTGCTAATACGGCTCCTGATAAATTGGTTGCTGCATTCATACATGACGGGGTATTGTGATGTTCGTTAAGCATTATTCCGTCGTATCCGAGCTGGTCAGCATAAATACATTCGTCAAAGTATCTTTTGAATAGTCCGTTAGCGGTATTTGGATTGAAATATGTGTTAGGAAATGTCAATCTTAATGAGGGGTATTTATCTCCTTCCTCATCCGGATATTCGTGATATGGGAATTCACTGAAATAGTAGACTTTCATATAAGATTACTGCTCCTGATTATTAGTCCTCGAGTGTAGTTATATCTCCTGGGTCTAACCCAAGTTCTCTCGCTTTTAGCAATCGCCTCATTATCTTGCCGGACCGGGTTTTCGGTAGCGTGGGTGTGAACTCTATTTCTGATGGCATTGCGATTGGGCCTAGTTCCTGGCGGACGTGTTGTTGAAGGTCGTTGATCATTTTGTCGGAAGGGTCGTTTCCGACACGAAGGGTTACGAACCCCTTGATGGACTCGCCCTTCAAAGCATCAGGTTTACCGATGACCGCAGCTTCTGCTACGGACGGATGGGAGACCAACGCGCTTTCTACTTCAGCTGATCCGATACGGTGCCCGGCAACATTAAGTACATCGTCAGCTCTTCCTACTACCATGTAATAGCCGTCTTCATCCCGTAGGGCAACATCTCCTGAAACATATACTCCTGGTATGGTATTCCAGTTTTCTGCATAACGGTCAGGGTCTCCGTATACGGTTCTGAAAAAATGTGGAAACGGCCGTTTGATTACTAGGATGCCGCCCTTATTTGGCTCTTCAATTGGTTGGCCTTCCCTGTCTACAATATCGAGCTCAGCTCCAGGAAGAGGTTTTCCTACTCTTCCTGGCCGTGCTGGCATGTTAGCTAGTGTTCCTAGACAGGGACCTCCTGTCTCCGTTTGCCACCAGTTGTCTACTAGGTAGCCCCATTCGCCGCCGCCACAAATATTCTGGTATGCCCATCTTTGTGCTTCTGGGTTTAATGGCTCCCCGGCGCAAGTGAGAAAACGTAACGATGTTAGATTGTATTGTTTTGGATAATCGTCACCATGGCGCATCAGCATTCGTACCAAGGTCGGGGCCGTGAATATAACGTTCACTCCATATTTCTCAATAATTTCGTAGAATATGTCAGGCTTGGGAAAATCAGGAGCGCCTTCTCGAAAGACTGTAGTAGCACCAGCTATAAGCGGGGCATATACAATATAGCTATGTCCAACCACCCATCCTATATCTGATGTACACCAGAATACGTCTTCGTCTTTAACATCCCAAAATGTCTTGAAATGATAATAAGTTCCGACCATGTATCCGCCGTGGACGTGTAAAACACCCTTAGGTTTACCTGTTGTACCGCTGGTATACAGGATGTATAAGGGATCTTCTGCCTCCATCACTTCCGCAGAACAATCAATATCCCCGGTTGCTAGAAGTTCATCAAAATCGATTTCTCGTGAAGCAGATAAGTCTCTGATATTTGGTGTGTTATCAGGGTCTACTTTTGACAGGTCCTTTTCACGGTTCCAAATTACTACATGTTCAAGGCAGTCCAGGTCCTTTGCGGCTTCGTCAGCTATTCCTTTTAGATCTACCTTGTTACCCCTTCTGTAGCCCACGTCTCCGGTTATAAGCAGCTTTGCCTGTGCGTCAAGTATGCGATCCTTGAGTGATCCGACACTGAATCCAGCATATACGACACTGTGGACGGCACCTATACGGGCACATGCGAGCATGGCAATAGCGCCTTCAGGGCTCAACGGCATATAAATGACAACACGGTCGCCTTTCCCGATCCCAATCGCACGTAACCCGTTAGCAAACTTGTTAACCAATTGAGCAAGCCGACCATAAGTGAATATTCTTTCAGTTCCGTCCTCGCCAAGCCATATAAACGCAGCCTTGTTCTTCGTGGACGAAGTCAAATGTCTATCTAGGCAGTTATAAGTTATGTTGCATTGTGCTCCAAGGAACCATTGAAAATTTGGGTAGTCCCATTGGAAAACCTTGTCCCATGGCTTAAACCAGTCTAGCTCAGAAGCTACGGATTCCCAGAATGCCTCAGGGTCTTTTATAGAGTTCTGGTAAGTTTCGTCATAGTTTTGTAATGTAGCCTGAGCAGCAACGTGGGGGGGAGGAGTGATTTCCCCGGTTTCTTGTAGTAGATGGTCGATTTGGCCTTGTTGCACCATATTGATACCCTCTCAGATATTTTTTGAGATCTAATCTAATCAGGGATATTAACAACAGCTTCGATTTCTATAACTAGTTCAGGCCTTACTAATCCCGCTACTATAACAGTGGAACTTGCAGGGGGATCAGTAGGGAATGTTTCTCCCCGTACTTTACTGAACGCCGGATAGTCGTTTATATCAGTTAAGAATGTTGTGACTTTTACAACGTCGTTCATAGACGCTCCAACAGACTGAACGATTGTGGATATTCTAGATACTATGTGTCTTGCTTGGGCTTCGCAATCACCGATCCCAATTATATTCCCGTCGTTATCTACAGAAACCTGACCCGATACGAATAATAGATCTCCAACTCTAACTGCGGGGGAGAAAGCGGGATTAGGAGCTAATGAATCTGGAACAATCACGGTACGTTTAGGCATTGGTCCCTCCTCTGTGTGGTGATGTATATGACTTTACAACAAGCGTCAAGCATAAGAACGGAAAGCTATAGTTAAGGCGGAGTTAATTTGAGGATCAAGATTTGTTTAATTATTAGATCCAGAACGAGCTCTGGTTACTGAGGTAACCCCACGAACCCCCTCAAGCTTTGAGAATAATTTTCCGAGTTGTCCAAGTCCGGTGGTGTGTAGTGTCAATTCCATGGTAACGGTTCCGTCGTCGTTTTCTTCGGTTACTACGGAAGCAATATTAACCTTCTCTTCGGAGACTTTCATTGTCATGTCTCTGAGTAGACCTACCCTGTCGTATGCTTCCATTCGGACCCTGACTGGATACAAATCTTTTATGGATCCCCACGATACGTGAATGATTCGCTCTTGTTCATCTTCGTTTTTCAAGTTAGGGCAGTCGTTTTTATGAACAGAGACACCGCGTGTCCGTGTTATATAACCGAGGATTTCATCTCCGGGTATGGGGTTGCAACATTCTGCCATACGAGTGAGCAGATCGCCGACTCCCATCACAGATACACCGGTATTCGGACTCGAAAAAGCTAGTCTGGATTTATTAGGGAACGGATCTTCTCGTTCTTGTTCTTGACGGCTTTGTGCTAACCTGTACGNTACTTGGGCTTCTGTTATTACNCCTGACCCCAATGCGACTAAGAAGTCTTCCATGCCATCATATTTTACGAGATTCAGGATCTCGGNATCTGAAAGAGTCAGNTTCATCCGGCGAATTTCNCGGCGGAGTATATCTTTACCTCGTCCTATATTACTGTCNCGGGCCTGCTGCTTGAACCACTGTCGTANNTTTCCTCTACCGCTAGCTGAATTAACGTAGCCGAGGCTTGGATTTAGCCAGTCAGGACTAGGNCCCCTCTCGNTCTTTGTTGTCATTATCTCGATCGTATCTCCGTTCTGGAGAACCGTGTCGAGCCCTACCAATCTACCATTTACTTTACCCCCAACGCAGCGGTGACCGAGCTGAGTGTGTATTTTATATGCAAAATCTATAGGGGTTGACCCCGATGAGAGCTCTACGATATCTCCCTTGGGGGTATATACGAATACTTGATCATGGAATATATCTTGTTTAACAGACTCAATGAATTCGTCAGTTCCTGTGGCTTCCCGTTGCCATTCCAGAAGCTGTCGGAGCCAGGTCATTTTCTCCTCAAAAATATTGTCTTTAGCTTTACCCTCTTTATATCGCCAATGGGCAGCAACACCATATTCGGAGAACTGGTGCATCTCATCTGTTTTGATCTGCACCTCTAAAGGCTTGCCGTCTTCACATATTACCGTTGTGTGTAAGGCCTGATACATGTTTTCTTTTGGATTGGCAATATAATCATCGAATTGTCCCGGCATCGGGCTCCACAATTCGTGTACTATGCCGAGGGCTTTGTAACAATCGCTTTTGTCGTTTACTAAAACGCGGAGAGCGTAGAGGTCATAGATATCACTGATTTCTTTCCCTTGGGATTCGTATTTATTGATTTTCTGGTGAATACTGTAAATGCCCTTTGGGCGGCCACTTACTTCTGCTTCTAGGTCGAAGGATTCAAGATCTGTAATCAACCTATTGCAAACTCGATCAACGTAAGCTTCTCGTTCTACCCTTCTTGTAGCCAACATTTTTGATATGCTGCGATATTCTGTCTCGTTTAGGTGCCTAAATGATAAATCGTCTAAGCGCCATTTTATCTCCCAGATGCCTAATCGGTGGGCTAACGGAGAGTAGATATCGAGCGTTTCCTGTGCAATCCTTTTTCTTTTTTCTGCCGGGAGGGCATCTAAGGTTTGCATGTTGTGTAGTCTGTCCGCTAGTTTGATCAACACTACTCTGATATCTTCTGCCATTGCTACCAGCATTTTGCGAAGACTCGCTGCGTACAGTAGGTCAGACTCCGACTGGTCTGATGTCGTATCTCCTGGGAGGCGGTAGTCCATACGAGTGAGTTTCGTTACGCCATCGACTAATTTGGCAACGGGCTCGCCAAAGGAATCCTTAATTTGTTCAAATGTAATCTCGCAATCTTCGATTACATCATGAAGAAGCGCTGCCATTATCGTATCAGCGTCTAGTTTTAGTTCGGACAGGAAAGTAGCTGCTTCAAGTGGGTGGGCTATATAAGGTTCGCCGGACATGCGCATCTGGCCACGATGGCAGTCCTCAGCAAAATAATAAGCTTTTTGTATTAAATCAGCTTTATCATCAGGCAAGTAGCTGTGTACTTGATCAAGCAATGATTGTGGTGCAATGTCGGTTACCACCATATGCGTAATCCTGACATGATATATATTAGAAGTGATGATAATCTCTACAGGTAAGAAAGTCTATACATACCCGTGCTGGAATCAATGAAATGCGCCAATGCAAGGGATTGCTGAGGGCATCGATTTGACACTTCACAGACGATACCCGTAAAGTTCAAATACAAGACACCGGCTCTTACTAAGGAGGCACAAATTTGGCTAATGATTATGACGTATTGATAATTGGGGGAGGGCTTGCGGGTCTGACTGCTAGTATCTACTCAGCGCGCTACGGCCTGTCAACAGGCGTAATAGAGTTAATGATGGGTGGTGCATCGATTATTAATTTGGAAAAGATTGAGAATTTCCCTGGATTTGTTGAGGGTATCTCCGGGGCTGAACTGGGACCTGCGGCTCAAGAACAAGCAATGAATGTTGGCGTAGACTTCATTATGGCTGAAGCTACGGGAATTAGGACGGACGGAGATTATAAGGTTGTTGGGACTGACTCTGGAGACTATAGGGCAAAAGCGGTTATTGTTGCTGCCGGGTCTCAATTAAAACATCTTGGAATACCAGGGGAAGAGGAGTTTAACGGTAGAGGAGTATCGCACTGCGCTACTTGTGATGGACCTATGTTTATGGGAGAAACCGTAGGAGTTGTCGGAGGAGGTGATTCTGCTGCAGACGAGGCGCTCACCTTGACTGAATATGCGGAAAAGGTCTTGGTATTTCATCGTAGAGATGAACTACGTGCTCAGAAGATCCTTCAAGATCGGTTGCTTAGGAACCCGAAAATTGAGATGGTTTGGAATGCCGAATTACAAGAGATAATCGGCGAAGACACTGTTAGTGGCGTTAAAATAAAGAATGTTGTGACCAATCATGAAGAAACTATAGGCCTTACGGGGCTATTTGTTTACGTTGGGCTAGAGCCGAATTCTGGTATAGCTGCTTCAGTGTCAAAGACGGATAATGCTGGCCATATCGATGTAAATCTTTCTATGGAAACTTCGACTCAGGGAGTATATGCGGTCGGTGACATCCGACAAAGTTCGGCCCGTCAATTGGTTGCGTCGGCTGGCGACGGAGCTACAGCTGCAGTCGGAGCATTCAATTACATTCGGAGTAAAACGTGGTAAGGGGCTTATTTTAGCCCTAAATCGCATTGTTACAGGCTTTTTGATATACTCTGCGGTGGTCTTGCTGTAAAGGGCAGGGCCAATATTCGCGCGCACTCAGATGATCAGGGGGAGCCATGCCGGCTTATGCCGTAATAGGCGGACAGTGGGGAGACGAAGGTAAAGGGAAAATTATTGACTACCTTGCGGGTAAAGTTAAGGCGGTAGTTAGGTATGCAGGTGGTAATAACGCTGGGCATACTGTTATAAATGATAAAGGGACCTTCCAGCTCCATCTAATACCATCAGGGATTTGCTGGCCCGGTGTCTACGGAATAGTAGGCAACGGGGTAGTGGCAAACCCAGATGTCATGTTGGATGAGTTGAATCAACTTGAGTCTCGGGGCATAGATGTGAGTAATGTCTATGTGAGTGAACGAGCTCATGTCATCATGCCCTATCACATTGTGCAAGACAACCTCGAGGAAAAAGCACGAGGTTCTTCAGCGATAGGGACAACAGGGCAAGGGGTTGGCCCGGCGTATGTAGATAAAGTTAGTAGAGGCGGCGTCCGATTCAGTGATCTACTGGAATTGGATTCGCTTAGCCAAAAACTGGAATATACAATCCAATTTAAGAATAAGATCTTCACTAGGGTCTATGACGGAGACGAGGTTTCCTTTGAGGATGTGTTGAAACGATGCAGGGATTGGGCGGAATGGATTCGTCCTCACATTAGGTCGACTGATCAACTAATACATGACTTGCTTGACGAAGGCAATGATGTCTTGCTCGAGGGAGCCCAAGGGACCATGCTTGATATTGATCATGGTTCGTACCCATATGTGACCTCTTCATCTCCTACCATAGGTGGAGCCTGCACAGGTCTAGGAATAAGTCCGCAGTCTATTGCCGGAGTGTTGGGTGTGTTTAAAGCGTATTCTACGAGAGTAGGCGGTGGCCCAATGCCAACAGAGCTTCATGGGCAAGCAGCCGAAAATCTTCGAGAAATAGCCCACGAGTATGGAACTACCACAGGTAGAGCACGCAGGGTTGGGTGGTTCGATGCGGTAGCAGGCCGTTATAGTAGGATTGTGAATGGTATGACAGGGATAGTTTTAACAAGGTTGGATATTCTAGACGGGTTCGATACAGTGAAGATATGTAACGGGTATCGGGCAAATGGTCATGAGATTGATAGATTCCCGTCTAACACTGATCTTCTGGCTCAATGTGAGCCAGTATATGAAGATTTTCCTGGTTGGGACACTCCTACGTCTGGAGTTACTACATGGGAAGCATTGCCTGAGAATGCTCAGAATTATGTCAGCCGTATTCAGGATCTTGTCGGCTGCCCCATCCAGATTATTTCTACTGGCCCTAATAGAGAAGAGACGATTCTGCGCAGTCCGGTAATTGGTCAATAACCTCTTAGAGGAGTATGGAAAGAATGCAAGAACGATCTAAATTCGGTATTTATCTGAACACTAGCGAAGGAAAAGTCGTACGCATCAACTCTCCATACTGGATACCGGATGAGCCAGATTGGGTTTTCTTAACCGAAGAGGTCAATGCGACTTTGTTGGCTATTCGTTCCGTCGCATTGGATAAAGGGCTATCATCCGATCCGGACAATATAACATGGGGTAGAATCCCGTTAAAAGATTAGTTCTCTGTGCTAACATTCGGTGTGGGAGAGGTACATGGTTGACAGTGCATATGACTCACACGTAAGGAAACGCATAGAAGCTAGAGAACAGCAACTTTCTCCGTTTGCTTGCAAATCGTTGAACTCAAAAGGTCGTGTTAAACCGGAGCCTCCACCACAGATAAGAGGCGAATACCAAAGAGACAGAGATAGGATTATACACACCAACGCTTTCAGGCGACTAAAGCACAAGACCCAAGTGTTCATAGCTCCTAGCGGCGATCATTATGTGACTCGGCTTACCCACACGTTGGAAGTAACCCAGATTGGTCGTACTATCGCGAGGGCGTTGAATCTAAACGAAGACCTAATAGAGGCAATAGCTTTAGGACATGATTTAGGACATACTCCTTTCGGGCATGTAGGCGAGGAAGCGCTGGATGAACTATCAGATACTGGTTTTCTGCATAGTGCTCAGAGTCTGCGAATTGTTGAGAGGTTAGCTAAAAATGGAGAGGGTCTGAATCTAACCTGGGAAGTGCGGGAAGGTGTTTTGAACCATTCAAAACCAAGGGGGGATTTTCTTAGACCTGACCGAAAAGAAGATATAACGCTTGAGGCTCAAATTTGCAGAGCATCAGATGCGATAGCGTATCTCAATCATGATATCGGTGATGCTATTAGGGCAGGAATATTGTCTGTAGATGACTTGCCCGACGAGGTAAACACACGATTTGGGAAATCACATGCGTCCCGGATAAATTCGCTGGTTTGCGACATTGTGGATGCTTCTTGGGGTGCAACCGGAGAAGCATCTGACCAGGTGGATGCAGAGATTATTATGAGTGCTGATGGGCGGCGGCTGATGAACGTTTTAAGAGAGTTTATGTTTGAAAACGTTTATATGCCAATTAATCGCAATGCCGAATCAACGCTAGCAAGGGAGATTATGAACTTGTTGTATGGCCATTTGGTAGAGAATCCTGAGCAGATTCCTAACATATATTTTCTTAACGAAGAATCTGTTGATCAGGCCGTCGTTGATTACTTGTCTGGAATGACCGATTACTATGCTATTACATTGGCTGAAAGTATAAGGCCCGGCATCTCTGAGGGATTGAGCTCTAGGATTATTCCTGAGTAATGCAGGAGTATATTTAGGAAAGATTGGTATAAATATGCTTAGAGACGTAACACGGCGGTTGATTATAGGAGGCTCTCTAGATCAAGCTAAGCGAAGAACGAAAATAGCATGTATTACTGGTTATGTCTGGACCTTACTGAGTTTTGTCAGTGTGACTTCTTGGATATTCTTACCAGTTTCAGACGATACGTTAGGTCAACGACTCAGCTTGAATTTGTATGTAGGACTAGTTTGTGAGGTGGGGATAGTAGCCTTCTTATCTTATGGTGTCATGCGAAGGAAGCCCAAAATGGCTACGGCTTTATTCTTCTATTTTTGGGTCAGCAGGTTGTTTTGGTTGTCTACTGGATTGATTAGTTTTGAGGGTGCCCCGAATATTGCGAGATTTATATTATTACATCTCCTTCCCGTTTATCTGTTCTATCAGGGTATGAGGGGAGCGTGGACACATAAGCGAATGACTAATCGCTATGATAATTGGTAAACGCACTCTGTAGAGATGAGGCTAATTCTTGAAGGCTGGCATGATTGTTTCAGCAAATTTAGCCAGTTGATCTTTGAAAACTTGCTTTGGCATGCCCATTGTTGATCCTAGATTTATTCTCTCCAGACCGGGATATTTTTCCTCGACCTTCTTCAGATGTTCGATAATCATTTCTGGCGTGCCACAAAGCCACGTTTTATTCTGGGCGGCCAGCTCAATTGTTGGCAAATCAACACCGCGTGCCTTGTCCGGGTTAGCCACGGCTTCGATTTGTTCTGGGTTGAGTTGCATCAGCCCTAGAGGGGCTGCGAATTTCATAGCCTCTTCAAAGTATGGCCGGGCTTGATCAATGGCATTTTGTTGTGTGTCTGCAATAAAAAAGCGGTAACCCACGGCTAGATCTTCGCCTTTCGCTATGCTCCTACCGTGATTGGCCACAGCTTCCTGATACATATCTATTCGTTCGTCTAAAACAGATTCAGGAGTATTAGCTATTAGGGCTTTGATGCCCATTCGAGCCATAAAATCTACGCCTTTTGGATTTCCACTAACAAGAGGCTGCCATATGTCTACTGGCTGGTTTGCAGGCCTAGGTACCAACGAAAGTTTTTCCAATTGGTATCCGCGATATTCTACCTTTGCTGGAAATTCGTAGTGTTTACCTTTATGAGAGAAGAACTCGTTGTTAAAGGCTTTTTGTATTACTTCTATTTGCTCTTCAAATAATGCTCTGTTGGCATCAGAATCCCGCATGGGGGATCCAAATGATTCGACTTCCCGGCTATGGTAACCTCTTCCTACTCCAAAAATTACCCTTCCGCCTGTAAGAATGTCTACAGTAGCAAAATCTTCTGCAAGCCTGAGCGGATGCCACATCGGGGTAATATTGAAACCACTCCCGTACTTTAGCGTTTTGGTTTGTGTTGCCAGGTACAGGCTGAGCATCAATAAATTTGGTATGCATTCGTATCCTTCTGGTTGGAAGTGGTGCTCTGCCATCCAAAACTCGTCATACCCTAAGGATTCTATATGTTTAGAGATGTCTAAGGCCCAATCAAAAGCCTGAGCAAGTTTTGCATTTGGGTAAAGTCTGTCGTTGGCAGCTGTGCCATTTAGCCCCAAATTGTCGTCTACGATATGTCCTGCGTAGGATGCACTAAAGCCACGAATCATCGGTGATACCTCTGGCAATTAGGTTTATTAACTTTCGAATATCCGCATGTTGTCTTAATTGAGGATGCTCTAGTCCGATGCTACTCGTGTGGCGTCCTAATGTCAATCTTAACCAGTTCGCTTAAGCTCGATAATCCTAACTCATATGCTGGGGGGCGGGGCAGGTGCGGGATTATATAGTTCTAAGCCTATGGTAGCAGGGAAAACATCAATGATTTCATCAACAGTCCATCGGCTATCCTTTTGGATAGTCCTAACCGGTTCCGGTTCATTTAATAGTGTAACTAGTCCTTCAGTGACGTGAAAAATATGTCCATTGACATGGGCAGATTCGTCTGAGGCCAACCAAGTCACAAAGGGTGCGACGTCATCAGCCTCGCCTAGTAACCCCGCTCCGGCTGCTATTCCTCGGGAGTTCCGTAGTTCTCTAGATTCTTGCGGGACACTGGTAGTCATCCGAGTAGCGGCACTCGGTGCGATAGAGTTCACAGTGACTCCATATCTGCCGAGGTCTCGCGCTGCTACTCTTGTCAGTCCGGCGATCCCATCTTTGGCAGCGCCATAATTAGCCTGTCCTGAATTACCGTATAGCCCTGATGTGGAGCTAAAAGTAATAATTCTCCCTGATCGTTGCTGCCTAAATATTATGGAGGCGTGTTTAACAATAGTGAAAGTACCCTTGAGGTGGACAGCGATGACATCGTCCCATTCCTGCTCGGACATGTTAAAGATCATTCGATCTCGTAATATACCTGCGCAGGTTACGACGATGTCTAGTTTGCCGAAATTATCGATGGCAGTTTGGATTATATTTTCGCCGCCTTGCATGGTCGCGACAGATTCGGTACATGCTACAGCGTTACCGCCAGCGTCTTTTATTTCATTGGCAACCTGTTCGGCGATGGATTGATCTTCTCCCGATCCGTCGACATTAACTCCTAGGTCAACGATAACAACAGAAGCACCTTCCTCGGCCATAAGGTGAGCGACTCCTCGGCCGACTCCTCTGCCTGATCCGGTTACTATAGCTACTTTATCTTTTAA
>PBPE01000006.1 GCA_002724585.1 Dehalococcoidia bacterium
AATTCCTATCAACTCTTGCCTCATTTGTACTGTTAGGTGTTTCAGGCATAATCGCATTGATCATCTGCAGCTTACTGGTTAAGTCCAAACTATTTAGCTAATCCTCTTGATTTGCTTCGGTCTGAGTAAGGTTTTGGTCCTTATATTCTCTCAAGGAATCTTGACATCAGGTTATCGAATTATATATATTAGGTCATCAAATATAGATGATCGTTGCGAATTACTGCATATGCTACCACTAATAGTATTATCAATTAAACGAAAACAGTAACCTAAGTAGCATGATTACGTAATATAAAAGGTATAATATAGTGCAATTCGTTAGTCAGTAAAGCGGTTAGACCTATCATATGAAATAGAATCGAATCTGATAATAGAGAGCCCTAAGTGCTTCAGGTTGGCCCCCTCGCACCTAGGGCGTAGGACCGTGATGGTGACACGTTCCAAAGATTATTATAAACCTGCATGCGAAGCTTGCACAAAGCAAGCTTTATTCACTAGCGTCATTACCAAATTCTTTCCCAATAATTTCGCTCTATTTAAGCCACGGTACGCAGGACAGCTCATAACATCATGGCATCGTGGTGTATTGTCGCAGCCCGAATTAGTGCAAGACCCCATCAAATGGATGAGAGCACCCCCTGCCCAATCAAGAGAATACTACTGAATCCCAGATACACATAATCGGACCAAAATATTTCAAGGGAGGACTAGTTTGATAAATATTATAGCTAAACCCGTATGGTTCTTATTAGTATCGCTAATGGTCTTTGGAGTAGCCTGCGGGTCAGCCGCAGCTCCAGAAATCATAGAAAAAGAAGTAGTTAAAGAAGTTGAAGTCGAAGTTATCAAGGAAGTCGAGGTTGAGAAAGAAGTAGAAAAGGTGGTGGAAACGGAAGTTGAAAAGCTAGTAGTCGCAACCCCGACACCAGCACCAACTCCAATTGGTGGCTATAAAACAGTAGACCAATTCAACATAATGGTCACTACACAGGGAAATGAAATCTGGAATAGCAAGTATGACCAAGCAGAGAGCAACACCTATCAAAGGTTAGCTCAATCATGGATAATCGGCGGAGAAATGAAGGATGGAAGCTTGGTCCTGTCACCTGACACAGGTATAGCCAGCAAGTGGGAGATAGTAGACGACGGCTTGGGTTGGGAATTCACCATAAAAGAAGGAATTAAATTCCATAACGGAGACGAACTGAATGTCGACGATGTAGATTTCACATTTAATTTCGCCATTTCGGAAGAATCTGCCAGCGTATCTAAAGTACGTGTAGCTAGAGCCATATCCGACATGTCGGTGACTGGCCCAAATACCTTCAAGATAACAACTTTCGATCCTCTTGGTAACCTTGGTGTAGCATTGTCTGAGATCGACAATACGACCATCGGTACCGTAGTCAATAAAGACTACTGGATGAGTTTGCCAGAAGGTGAGGCTGTAGATAGTTGCACGCCAGCAGAGGTTTGCTCAAGAGCCGCTGCCTTTGAAGAAAATCCTTCCCCCGGTCATATCGGCCCATTCTCAGTAACCGGGCATCTATACTCGGAAGAAATTATGTATGAGCGTTTCCCTGACTACTTTGCCATGGAACATCGCACATACCCATTTAAGAGCGTTTCACTGCGTTTAGTGCCGGAACTATCAACAAGGGTAGCAGCCCTTCAGGCTGGCACAGCCGATATTATCGAGGCGGACTTAACCGTAACAGACCAGATAAAAAGTGGAAACGGCCAAATCGTGTACGCACCTGAGGCTGTCCATATCTGGATAAACGCAAACGGTTGTGATCGCGAAGTAGATAATGATGGTAATCCAATCATGTGTAATGATGAACGAGTACGTTTCGCCTTGGACTACGCCATAGACAAAACCCTTGTACAACAGCTGTATGGCGGCGAGAAAGCTTTTGAAATCGCGGGTTACCAGGGAATAGCCAGCCCATCTGGGTTAGGCTACGAGGAGAACATCGCTCCTCTAGCATTTGACGCAGCTAAAGCACAACAGCTGCTAGCAGATGCAGGATATCCAGGAGGTGAAGGATTCAATGGTGGAAGGCCATTTATGATTCACACCTGGGTAGGAGCAGGTGCGCCACTCACAGTAGAAGTTTCTGAATTGATCTGCAGTATGTGGGAACAGAATCTCGGCATAGATTGCGAAGTCAGTGTCGGTGAAGAAGTTTCTACCAAGAAGATCCAATACGCTGGGGAA
This sequence comes from Dehalococcoidia bacterium, assembly GCA_002724585.1. Classification (GTDB taxonomy): domain Bacteria; phylum Chloroflexota; class Dehalococcoidia; order Lucifugimonadales; family UBA3495; genus UBA3495. Next base: position 2,225 of record PBPE01000006.1, read on the forward strand.
ATCGCCGGCCAATACGTGGTTAGAACCAACGAGAACACCTTCGACGGAGGTCGTCGCATGATGGGGCGATATGCTGAAGGTGGATATATATGCTCAGACCCGGAACTGGCTGAGACATACATAATGCCGGCCTTAGCTACGGCTGGGGAGCTCTCGGTACGTCACGATGCTTACAATAAGGCTCTCAAGGCAGTATTCGATAAGCATTATGACTTCACTCCTGGTTATTTGAACCAACCGTACGGCGTGTCAAGCAGAGTTACTTCATGGACACCATGGCCATTACAGCCATATCCGAGCGCCTTATGGGACGTTCGATTCGAGTAACATCGAATCCAAACTATAAAAAGAATCCCCAGTACGCATGTACTGGGGATTCTTTTTATCTCCGTCTACAGTGTGCCTGAACTAAAACTGGGAACGCTTCGCTTCCATATTGGAATGTATGTCTAGTAAAACGGTTTTGCCCTCGGCATTCAACTCCTGTGCCCGTTGAAGAGCTGGAGCTATTTCAGAAGGTTGTGTAACCACTATACCGACAGCACCCATACCTTCAGCTAGCTTTGCATAATCACCACTCATCCTAGTAGCACCATACAATTCATTTGCAGTAGGATACCCGCCAGGATAAGTCGCCATACCACCATTATTCAGAACAATGGTAGTGATTGGTATATTTGCCCGAACAGACGTCTCGATATCTAACCCAGACATACCAAAGGCCCCGTCTCCCATAAAGTTCAAACAGAACTTATCTGGGCTAGCCAGCTTCACTCCCATCATCAAGGGTATTCCGTAACCTAGGTGGGTCGTTTTACCCCACCCAATATAGCTATACGGGATGGTAGCTGTGTAAAACGGCATTATAGTATCTCTAGGTGCTCCAGCGTCGTGGGTGACAATGCTCTTATCTTTATCCAAACAACGCTCCAACTCGGCAATAATCCTGTAGGTATTTATAGGAACTTCGTCCGAATTCAAAAGATCTTGCCATTCTCCAAGCCACGCATCCCTCATGTCGGCAATCTCTTTGGCCACATTGGTTTGACCCTTACGACCATTCGCTCCAATTTGGGCTTTGACCTCCGCTATCATAGCTGTAAGGGTCAACTTGGTATCACCAGGCAACCCAACATCTACCGAGAAGTCNTTATTTATATCTTCGATACTCTCTACGTTATGTATAATAACCTTCCCGTCCGGTATAGGTTGACCGTAGTTTGTCCTTGTCATACTAGAACCCACTGCGAACAGGACATCTGACTCCTGCAACCAGGTCCGAGCGGGCAAAGAAGTTGAACTACTACCGGCGCCTAGTGCCAAAGGATGTCTCTCATCAAACGAGGACTTCCCTGGCATCGTGCAATAAACCGGTATTTCAGTTAGCTCAGCAAACTCTTGTAATTCAGCAGTTGCCTCCGAGAATAAAACTCCCATCCNTGACCAAATCACTGGTTTCTTTGCATTCAATAGCAGTTTAACTGCATCGGTGACGTCGCCGGAAGCGGGAGATTGTAATGCACGCTTAGGAGGCTGGTAGTCTAGTCCTGATTCAGGAACTTCCATAGGACCAACATCGGCTGGTATTTCCACTATAACGGGACCTGGACGCCCGTTGCGTAGAGCGTGGAATGCTCTTCTCATTGCTCCGGCCACTTGTCCAGGAGCTGTTATGATCTCTCCTTGCTTGGAAACCGTTCTATAAGTCCGACTGGGTGAGAAGTTAGGGCGGACAGCATANTGATTTAACGCCGGTCCACCAGGTAGATACAGAATTGGTATATTATCAGCGTACGCCTGAGCCAGACCACCCATAGAATTTTCCGATCCTGGTCCACCCTGGGTGATGACCACACCGAACTTTTTCCGATTGTTCAATCTACTAAATCCATCTGCTGCCATAAGAGCACCACGTTCCTGTCGGAACATTATGGTGCGAATACCTTCCTTAGCAACAGCTTCTATTAATTGATTGTTAGGGAAGCACCCTACCCAATCTACTCCTTCTGACTTTAAAATACGCGCAACCGCTTCCAATACATTCATATAATTTCCTTTACGACAGACTAAATTGAATTTATCCGGAACCACCTATAGTTCTACAAATAATTCCGCCCGATTATAGGTGTTAGCAAAGGGCGGGTCAATGTGAACGGACCATATGATTAACGCGTACAAGATGAAACTAGGATGTAGTCAAAAAATTAAGCGTATCTTCAACCATTTCCCACGGTATATCTTGTCTCACAATAGCCCTACCCACATCTTCTAGCATTACCCACCTGTTGGTGCCCGACTGAACTTTCTTATCTAGCGACATCGCTAGTCGTATGTCTTCTATGGGAATACCTATAGCCTTAGTAGGAAGGTTAAATCTCTCCAGTATCCTTTGCTGCCTATCAACGANATCCTGGGAAATCATCCCTAGTGCCTGGCCCATGCGAGCGACACCCATCATTCCTACCGATACTCCCTCTCCGTGCATGAATTGGCCATATTCAGTGGTAGATTCAAGAGCATGCCCAATGGTATGACCATAATTTAGTAATATTCTAATTCCAAGAGTTTCGCGTTCGTCCTGACTAACTACGTTGGCCTTGATAGCCATACTGCGACGAATCACTTCCGTTGATATCTCTGGCTCAATCTCCATAAGGGCTTCCGCATGCTCTTCAAAAATATCTACCAACCCTGCATCAAGTATCAAACCGTGTTTAATAGCTTCAGCCCAGCCTTCTGACAGCTCTCTTTTGCCTAATGTCGACAATGCCTGCACGTCGGCTAGGACAGCTTTAGGCTGATAGAAGGCTCCAACCAGATTCTTAGCCTGTGGCAGATTAACTGCTACCTTACCCCCAATTGATGCGTCCACCATCGCCGCCATACTAGTCGGAACCTGCACAAATGGAACTCCTCTTAGAAAGGTCGATGCAACAAATCCCGCCAAATCGCCTACAACACCACCGCCAACGGCAACGATGGCATGGCCTCTCTCGGCTTTCAAGCCTACTAGCCATTCATATATTGATTGGGCTAATCCAAAATTCTTGCTAGTTTCCCCTGCCGGAATTATGAAACAATGAGCTGCGATTCCACTTCTCTGCAAAGCCCACTGAGCGGCTCTACCATATGGCTGCATAACGTTTTCATCAGTGATAATGTATACTGGGCCAGATATGCCAAGATCCACAAATTTATCACCGAGTCTCTCAATTACACCCCATCCAGCCACTACTGGATAACTCCCTCCAGCATGTTCAACTACAGCCGCCAGATCCGGATCAACCATTTAAANAACCCTCCCGTATNANNTNAATGAGNCGNCATTACGNTTCATAAACTAATTCTTATCCACTATAAAGAGTNAACAGACTATCAGCTATCTGTTCGGGACTCATATCATCAGTATCAACATGATGGCTAGCCAGTTTATAATATTCAATTCTGGCACACAGCAACCGAGTTACACGATCTAATGATAAATCTCCCGATAATAAGGGCCTCTTAGGAGCGCCTCTTTCCTCATCCTTAAGCATCCGCTGAAANAGGGTATCAGGTCGGGCGTTCAGAAAAACTACCGCTCCGGCTGACAACATTAGATTTCTGTTACGCTGGCTCATGAAAGCACCACCGCCTGCAGAGATTACTAATCCGGATTCTTCACACAATTTGCGAATAATTTCTTCTTCTTTTTCCCTAAAATATTCCTCTCCCGANTCAGCAAATATCTCACTTATGCTTTTCCCTAAACTGGAAACAATTCGATCATCGGTATCGACCAGAGTCCATCCTAGGCGATCAGCTATAACCCTTCCAACTGCGCTTTTACCAGAGGCCATAAACCCGACGAGTATGATGTTCCTAGGGTTTTCCATCTAAGTATTCAATTCTGTTAGATGCATCCTAGTCCCCATAGTAGTTTCGGTATCAAAATACAATAACGTCTGACCGACACGGTTTGTCATAGCTTCATCAGCTATAAAGCAAAATCCTCTTTCTTTACAGTCCAATATTGCTGAATTAATATCGCCTACAATGTAACCAACATGATCCATGACGTACGCTTTGCCGCCAAGTTGAGATTGGTCAACAGCCTCAATCAATTCCACTTGGACATTACCAAAATTAACATACGCATTCCGCGCTCCGCGTCTAGACGCTCCTATACCGCCAACAGCAGTGCCATCAAATTTCGTTTCATACCAGTCAACAGCCTGTTCGACATCTGCTACTAAATATCCTGCGTGCACAATTCTATCCACCGAACATCCTTCGCCGATACCTATACTTACGGGATCAGAAGGCTGCTGAGTCAAATGTATTAAAACGCCGTTGGTAGTTACGGGGTCAAAATATAAAACTTGCTGCCCCATGACATTCGTATTAGGTTTCTCAGCTAAAAAGCTAAACCCTCTTTCTTTCAATGAATTCATTGATCCGTCTATATCTGACACCACATAGCCTACGTGGTGCATAACTAGGGTGTTTGCAGGAATAGTGGATGTGTCATTAGGTTCGATCAATTCTACTTCTATCTGACCAAAATGGATAAAGGCATTGCGGCCACCGCTAGGCACCACGGGTCCATCTGGTAAATTACTACCTCCCGCGTTTAGGCCACCAAACGTAGTAGCAAACCATTCTATAGCAGCATCTAAATCTGCTACTAAATACCCTATATGTTGTATCTTTTCGAACATAACGTCCCCCAATACTAATTTATAGTCTTAACACTCTAATTGATAACCTATGGCCTGGGAGGNGCCGGTGCATACCCTGAGCAAGTACAAAATTCAACGCTATTCCCATCGGGATCTTCTATGAAGAAATAAGCTTGACCATCGTACCTTATCCCACCTCTTAATATTTCAAATCCATTATTTTCAAGTATCACCTGGGTTTCTTCCAAGTTATCCACCTGAAAGGCATGATGAATATTGCCAGGTTTGGCCGGAGCGTCGGGAGTTTCTATCAGGTGCACCATTACCCCATTATCTAACTGCAGCCAAGTTATTGCCGGATTATCTACCTGACTTTGAATCTGTTTTATTCCAAGAAGATTATTGTAGAATTCCATTGCCTTAGCAGTATCTTTCACCATGGTCGTTACGTGATTGATCTGAGAAATTTTTACTCTATCCGCCATAAAAGGCCTCCTGTCCACGCATTACTGGCAACATTATGCCATATCCTTTTTGTGGTTACATCTCAAATCCAGCTATCTTGGAATCTTATATAAAATTAGCGTTGACGGTGAGGTACCCATGTGCTAATCTCTATTGGGCCATTTTAAGGCCCATATTCTAGAATTCTATAGATTTTTACAGATTTTTGCGTGGTTGACGTTAGAAATTCCCCTCAAAACCAATGGCTATCTCTCGGTGAAGCCTCCAAAATGCTACAAGTCAATGAGGCGACTTTGCGCCAATGGGGCGATAATGGCTATGTAACCGTATATCGCACACCTGGCGGACATCGTCGGTTCTCAAAATCCGATGTTCAAAAGTTAACTCAGCAATCAACACCTAATATAAATTCATCATCCAAAGAGCGCAGGGAAGACTCAGCATTACGACGGATTCGTCGTCGGCTGGCACAGGACGATGTAAGCCAACAAGCTTGGTTTCAAAGTGTTCAAGACGACGGTAAAGACCGGATGAGATTATTCGGCAGGCGACTGTTGTCTCTGCTATTGGAAGAGCCGTCTCGAAAAGGACGCAGGCACGATGCCCTGCAGGAATCATTGATAGTAGGTAGAGAATACGGAGCCGAAATGGCAGACCGTAATGTACCAATAAAAGATACTACTGAAGCACTAATATTTTTTAGAAGCATCGTCTTGGAATCAGTAGAGCCAGCTAATTCAAGAGCTTGGGGGCAAATTCTTGAGTTAGCCGATCATGTTCTGATAGGTGTCGTAGAATCCTACCAGAATCGGATTGCGAGTGTTTCAAAATCTGCCAGAGGGAGCAACAACTAATCATGGATATCATAGACAGGAAGCTACTGAATAGCATACAAACTGAGTTTCCATTAGTGGACGAACCTTATGCACA
>PBPE01000007.1 GCA_002724585.1 Dehalococcoidia bacterium
ACTAGTGGACATGGAGTATTCCATTGGTTTACCAGGAGCTTCGAAGTCATGATGCCGGAAGTAAGGGATGCTTTTAACCTTACTGGAGTCGGAGTAGGCGGTATAGCAACTACTCGGGAACTAGCTTCAGGGATAATATCACTCCCCGGCGGGATCGTAACTGACATGCTCAGGAAGTACTGGGGATGGGTCCTAGCCGCATGCATGGCTCTTTTCGGTATTGGTTGGTTAGTTATTGGGTTATCACCAATATATCCACTGTTACTAGTAGGAATGGCCTTAGTAGCTATAGCCGCATCAATCTGGCATCTCCCAGCCATGTCAGCATTGTCTCACCATTTTTCCCACCACCGGGGCTCTGCTCTATCGTTCCATGGAGTAGGAGGACAGATTGGCGACGCAATTGCACCCGTCGCAACAGGGTTCCTATTAATAGTCCTAGCATGGAACCAACTGATAAGCATCTACGCGATTGCCCCTCTGCTCTTAACCTTTTTAGTGTTCTGGGCATTTAGGGATCTCGGTAAAACCGCCGGTAATCAGGCCCAGGAATCAACGCCAAAGGAACAATTAGTCGCGTCACGAGCCTTATTGAAGAACGGTCGCTTACTAGCTATCACTTTAGTAGCAGGTTTACGCGGAATGGCCTTCGTAGCCTACATACCGTTCCTCGCTTTGTATCTTAATGACGCGTTGCAGATGAGCGCTCAAGCCCGAGGAGCTCATCTAACCATCTTGGTAATAGTCGGCATAGTCTCCACTCCGATCACAGGATTTCTGTCTGACAAATTTGGAAGAAAACTAATCCTGATTCCAGGAATGATCTTCCTATGTATAATGACTGTCCTGTTGGTACCATACGGACAAGGCTGGATTCTTATCGCCATCCTAGCTCTATTAGGAACCTTCCTGTTCAGTGATCAACCTATACTAACCGCAGCTGCTTTAGACGTAGTTGGTGAGGGAGTGGCGGCTACTACACTAGGAGTAATCTCTTTCTCCCGCTTCATACTAAGTGCGGCATCCCCTATCATTGCCGGACTTCTTTACAACGCAAATGTCACATACCCCTTTTACTACATTGCTGCTTTGTTCGCAGTCGCAGCGATTATTATGTTCATGATTCCACTACCAAAATTGCAAGCCGCAGGACACCACGGACATGATGACCACGGACATGATGACCATGGACACGATGACCACGGACACGATGACCACGGACATGATGACCACGGACATGATGACCACGGACACAATCATTAAACGATAGGCCAGATTCAATCACTCTCAAAGGGCTCTTAGGTGTTACCTAAGAGCCCTTTGCTTTTTATGACCATCCAACGTGCATGCTAGAATAATAGTAATACCGAAAAAGGAGCCACCCCAATGCCAATCAACACCGTAGCCATCCTCAGCCCAGGCGATATGGGCCACTCAGTAGGCCAACTACTTAAACAACATGAACTACGCGTAATTACATGCCTAACGGGACGCAGCGCCAGAACTAGAGCCCTATCTGAATCAGCCGGCATTGAAGATATTCCAGATTTTAACAATATGGTAGCACTCTCCGACATAATCTTATCCATCACCGTCTCCGAAGTAGTGCCAGAAGTCTGCAACCAAGTAGCGGCTGCTCTAAAGGCCAATCCCAGCTCTACTCTGTTTGCCGAATGCAACGCATTGGCCCCGAGTTCAGTAAAGGAGATGGAAGACGTCATAACAGCAGCGGGAGGTCGCTTTGTCGACGTATCCATCATCGGAAGTCCTCCTCGCACAGGAATAAGTCCCCGGTTTTACGCTGCAGGTCCGCATGCACAAGAATTCAGCAGCCTCATAGATTTCGGACTAGATGTCAGGATAATAGGTGATACTACAGGTCAAGCTTCGGGTATCAAGATGTGTTACGCAGCAATGACCAAAGGTACCGCCGCATTACATTCACAACTTTTAATGGCAGCCGAATCCATGGGATTGTATGAACCTCTCATGGGAGAGTTTGAATCCGGACACAGCGCTGTTATTCAGAGGATGGAATCCTGGATCCCCGGCGTTCCTTCTAAATCACGTCGCTGGGTCAGCGAAATGCAAGAAATAAAACAAACCTTCGCCGAACTAGGGATGACACCCAATATCTTTGAGGGTGTAACTGACATGTACAGACTCATGGGAAGCACCGAACTGGCCGACGAGAACCCCGAGTCCCGAAACCTGGACCGCACCCTCAAACAAACCGTAGAAAGATTAGCTCAAGAGTTACCTAATCAAGAGTAACCCATCAACTAGCTAAGCTAAAAGAGTAGAGCCGCTCAGTTTTGAGCGGCTCTACTCTTTTAGCTTAGCAGAATCTCAATTTAGGCTTCTGTCTGTTCAGTCTGACTACCCTTAACAGTAATCGTTATATGAGCCATGGAAGTCGCATCGGGAGCTCCATGCCAATGATTTTCTCCTGCAGGTATGACTACAACGTCGCCCTCTGTGACACTGACACTTTCATCGTCAGTAGCAACCGTTCCAGTACCCTCGGTAATTATCAGAATCTGGTCTCCACTATGTTTGTGAAACTTGTTCCGAGACCCAGCTCCAAACCGTACGATACCGAAGTTGAAATTATTGAAATCCTCCGGCTGAAATACATTTTGTCGTGATACACCGTCTGTAAATAGTGCACCAACCGCTGGTACAATCTCAACGTCTTTCATCGTGACTTTCTTCAAAACATCCTCCTACAACTTAGCGATTAGGTTTGTCTAGGCATTAACACCTGACCGTATAGTCCTTAATATATAGGCTCATGCCCATATAGTCCACACATTATGATCAATTACGCAAATCATCATACAATTCTGCCAGTGTCCTAGCGAGCAAACTCGGCCTTTCTGCAAACTCTGGAGTGGGATACCACTCATAATCAAAGCTCCTAAAAATCACCCCGTCTATGGAACATCTCAAATTAGATACTATGACCTTAAATCCAGTACGTGCACTAGCTGACTCCGCTAATTGTTCTAGAACTACCTCCGGACAATCTTGTATGACGAGAAACCCGCCTTGCTTATTGCCATCAGTCACTCGAGCTCGCAGTACACGACCAAGTTTCTCGATCTCTACGATCTCGTAGGACATCTCAGGCATACCAAAATCAGGCCACCCTACATCAATTGAGCTACCAACTTCCCAATGGTGCATACCTTTTACCTATCAGATGTATTGTCTATCAGTGTCTCCCCGCAAAGTAAGAATTGCAAGAGGAACAGAAGACACTAATATAAGAAGTAGGGCAGGAGCAGCGGCCCTAGCAAAGAAAGCCTCTGATGACGCACTCCATACAGCTGTAGATAGAGTCTTGAATCCTAACGGACTCAATATCAACGTTGCCGGGAGTTCCTTCATAGTCAGCAAAAATACAATAGCGAATCCTGCTATTAAACCTGACCGGACTAATGGTAAAGTAATTGACCATATCACCGACATTTGACCTCTGCCCAGACTTCGAGCAGAATTTTCAAGATCTGGGTGTATCTGCAACAAGGCTGCTCTACTTGTTCCGACAGCGGCAGGTAGAAACAACACCATATATGCAATTATCAATATCCAAAACGTCTGATATATCCATGGCAGGTATCGCGCAGCGAAAAACACCATCCCTAAAGCGACTACTATTCCAGGCAATGCGAACCCAATATAGGTTATACGCTCCAATAGTGAACTGAGCATCCCAGAATATCTCACTGATAATACGGCTATGGGTAACCCAGCAAGAACCGTAACCATTGCTGCTCCTGCCGAAATCATCGCGGAGTTCCAAGCTAGTTGCCACATTAAAAGCAATGGTTCTCCTGCAAGAACTCCCCTAACCAACCAATATAACAAAACGCCACACGGTAATATCAAACCCAAACTGGTTATCAGAGCGCAATATAATTGGCCTACCCATTGCCATCTTCCCAATGGAATTACCTTCGGAGGCATTCTGATCCCTTGGTCACTTCGATAGTAGCGTCCTCTGCCTCTGAAGAATCCTTCACTGATCACCAAGGTCAAAGCAATGATCATTAGAACTGTAGATAGCAAAGCCCCAAAATATCTATTGAGGGAGCCTTCATATTGACTAAATATAGCCCAAGTGAACGTCTCATAACGCAACAATGAAACCGCCCCAAAATCACTGAGCGTATACAATGCGACTAATAAAGCCCCTGATGCAATTGAAGGTCTCAACAGCGGCAAAGTGACCTTAACGAAAGTAGTAATAGCTCCTGAACCCAGATTACGCGAAGATTCCTCCAATCTTTGATCCAATCTTGACAACCCACTCCTGACCGGTAATAAAACATAAGGAAAACTCAAGATGGTTAACAGAAAACATGCACCAAAAAATCCATTTATATTAGGGATCCGCTCTACCCCTACTAATCCTTCTAGAAAACCCTGCAGCATACCTCTAGGGCCTAAAGCTACTATTACTACAAAGCCGCCAACGTACGTGGGTATAACCAAAGGTAGAGAAGTTGATACACTCCAGAATCTAGACCCGTATAAATCTGTGCGCACCTGTAACCAGGCCAACGGTATAGCAATGATTGAGCTGAATAATGTTACGGATCCGACTAATAGTATTGTTCGAAGTAATATCTCAAGGACTTTAATTCGAAAAAGCAGATCCAAACCTAACATACCTGCACCAGTCGATCGAATCAACAAATACAAGGGTGACACTAGCAGGAGCAGTGCAATACATAACGCGGGGACCCAAATAAACAAAGGTGGCCCTCCCCTATTACGGAAAAGGCCTAGCTTGCTAATAAATCGCACTATTCACCTAAATTTAACAGAAGTGATCGGTATAACCATTATGGCAGTATACCAATTTCCTGAAGAAGGCTCTGGGTTCCTACCATATCTTCGAAATCTTCAGGCATTAACCCCGGGTTATTAATCTCAGCTAACGGTACTAATACATGCTGAGTCTTTACACCATCGACCAACGGATATTCAAAAGTCTGCCCAGTAAAATATTGCTGCCCTACCTTACCTAGCATAAACTTCAAGAATTTCTCAGCATTATCTTCATTGTCTGAAGTTTTAAGAATGCCGGCTCCAGCAACCATGATAGTCGAACCTGGCCCGCCATTTCTTGGATGATAATTACGCGCAGTAAAATCTTCTCCCTCCTCCGCTAGGAATCGGAATAAGTAATAATGATTCACCAACCCTACTGATATCTCTCCTGCTGCAGCTGCAGCTACTTGTGGTGTATTTTTGGGGTAAACAATCGGTTCATTATCCTGTATCCCTTGGAGCCACAATTTTGTCTCCTCTTCCCCCCACACTGACCTCATTCCGGTCACCATCGTCTGAAATGAACTGTTTGTAGGCGCCCATCCAATTTTTCCTTTCCATTTCGGATCAGTAAAGCCGCGTAAATCATCCGGCAAATCTTCTTCCGTAAGCTCATCTGTGTTATAGACCACAGTCCTTGCCCGACCTGATATTCCTACCCATGATCCATCAACTCCCTGTGCCCATTTCGGAACTCTGGCCAAAATATCATTGCTAATAGGATTCAACAATCCACTCACAGCACTCAAGGCGCCCGGGTCTTGCGCGAAGAATATATCAGCAGGTGAGTTTGACCCTTCTTCCAGTAAAGTCGCTGCCATTTCCGCGGTTTTTCCGTATTTTACTTCCACCTCAACACCAGTCACATCAGAGAATTGCTCTATAACCGGCCCCACAAGACTTTCACTTCTGCCCGAATACACAGTCAACACATCTGCAGTTTCTCCGTTAACGTCTGAAGCTGTATCTGGAGTCTGGCTACACGCCATCAGCGAGAGTGCCAGAATCAGAATCAGACTCCACGCAAACCATTTGTGAAGACCGACCTGACCCAACCGATTTTTAAAACCTATAGTCCTATCCATTTCTTCCGTAGCATCCTTCTCATATATTTCCTCCACATGTATGTACATAGAAGCTTATTGACTAGCCAGCAGAAGGGTATCAGCGGTTAAACCAACTAGTATTGGCCGGGAGGAGGACCAACCGCCACACCCTTCTGCACACCAAGGTGGCTCTATTAGATGGCCGTACTTACACACGTCCCATTGAACCTGGTTCTCGGAGTACATATCTTCTCTAACATTTCTTTGAATATCTGCATCAACGCCCTCCCGTAACTANAGACATTCAAATTATGATGTAAATACATGTTCCAAAAATAAGTATAGACACTATTAATATTACGTGTCAACATCTATATCGCGATCTAAGCAGTAACCAAGTACACACTGCCGATGTATACAATTGAATTCTAATATCATTTCACAAAAGACAATTCAGGCTGAATCTACAATAGNTCTCTCTATATCTACAAACACAATATATTGGTTGACACTAGAAGATGACTTGTATACACTACTCCCCAATAAGTGTAGACATANTAGACTTTAGTGCTGATACAAATGGTTTATNTCAGACACTACTCATCATATGTAAAAGGCTAGCGAGATTACATATTGGCGTAGTAACATCAAAAATCGTATAATGTGAACGCTACAACCGAATCAGTTATGACAACTAAATCAATAAATACACACTCCCATTCATCTTCTACACCCACGTGTTTATCGCCTAATGCGTTGACATGCAGCAGTGTTAGTAAAAACTACGGGGACGCTATCGGAGTCTCTAATTTCAGTATTGAAATACAACAGGGGGAGATCATATCCCTACTGGGACCTAGCGGTTGCGGAAAAACTACCTTACTCCGACTNATAGGAGGGTTCATAGAACCAGAACATGGGAGTATAACCATAGGAGGCATCGAAGTAGTNGGNCCCAATAATTATTTGCCTCCCGAAAAGCGCCACATAGGAATGGTATTCCAAGAGGGGGCACTATTCCCGCACTTAAGTGTCGCGCAAAATGTCGCGTACGGGCTTCCAAAGCAAAAGGATCAAGATGGTGCAATCAATGATGCACTCTCTCTTGTAGGCTTGCTACATCTCAGAGATCGCATGCCGCACGAACTTTCTGGCGGACAACAACAAAGAGTCGCATTAGCTCGCGCCTTAGCTCCAAAACCACACTTAATATTACTCGACGAACCTTTTTCCAATTTGGATCCAAGTTTGCGAGAGCAAGTACGTAACGATATGATCGACATATTAAAATCATCTAATGTGACGGCAATTTTCGTCACGCACGATCAAGAAGAAGCTCTCTTGATCGGTGATCGTGTAGCTATAATGAATGAAGGCTCTCTAGAACAAATAGGGTCGGCAGAAGAAATATTTCACTACCCATCAAATAGATTCACTGCCAATTTCGTTGGAAATGTAGACTTCGTCCCAGGTGAATATATAGATAACACTATTAACAGCGACATTGGATCCGTATCATTCCTTGACACCGTAAATAAAACCGACGTATTGGAGCTCATGACTCGTCCAGACTGCCTTGACTGCTTTCCAAACCCAGAAGCATCCAATCAGATAATCCGACGCGAGTTCCGCGGAGCGTTTTACCTCTATACAGTCAAACTACACTCCGGAAATACCGTCAGATGTCTACTCTCACACACACAAGAATTCGACATTGGAGAGAAGGTGGACATACAACTAAGGCCGGACCACTCACTGCTGCCTTTTAAAAATGGGCTTCTGGCAGCCACTTCATCTCATTAATATATATCCCCCAAGAACAACTTCCATCTTGGTGTCACTAGTATGTACTTTCCAGAATTCGGTGTATAATTTCACAAATTATCATATCTACTAAAACTTCTTAGGTAGACTAGAACTATGCCGAAACATTCAGATACCCACGACCCGTCAGACGACTTGAGCCACGGCAGACACTCGTCAGTCACAGAAAATTACCTGCTTTCACTCTATAACCTCTGGGAAGATGTAGAGATACCCACTGTTACAGAACTCACAGACACATTAAAAGCTTTACCATCAACCGAGGGACTCGGNACATCCGTGCCTTCTGTTGCAGGAATGATAAGAAGGATGCAAAAACAAGGCTTAGTTGAGGTAGGCAGTGACAAGCGCATACGCTTTACTGACCAGGGATTGAAAGGCGGAGAAGAGATAGCAAGACGACACCGCTTAGCTGAGTGCTTAGTTGTAGAACTCCTTGGAATGGACTTGCGAGAAGCCCACATTGAAGCTCATCANCTAGAACATGGGATGTCCCCTACATTCGAAGCCAAAGTTATGGAAAGACTCGGGCATCCGAACAAATCGCCATTCGGCAGGCCAATACCAGGCACAGGTCAACCAAAAGCTCCTAGTAACGCAACNACACTTGACCAAGGCGGAATAAATACACCTTATCTTATCGAGCGGATCCCAGAAGAAGATCCAAAACTNCTCGGNTTTCTTTCTGATGCGGAGATAATACCTAACCACAATATCACTATAGTTGAGGCCACTCCATATCTAGGAGTCCTTGTTGTCTCTACGGATAAAACTCAGACCTCAATAGGATACACAGTAGCCCAGCAGATTATGGTTGTACCAGCAAGCTAATAAACCCAACTACAACATANAACCCACATCAAACTTTGCTAGGCATCTCTACACACTTTTGTTGAATAACTAGGCACTCGATAAAACATCACACCTAGCCAGATGAATTTAGCGTTTTCCTGACTTGGGCCCATCCATCTACCATCTTACGTTCAGGAAACTCTTGTTCATTCTCATCACGTACAACTTTCAACAATACAAATGTTGGACCTCTTCGGCGCATTACTTCTTCTAAACCTATATATAGTTCTTCTAGGTCATCAAATTCATAAACATTCGTATAGCCCGAACTCTTGGCTATAGCCGTAAAATCCATTCCAGCTAGGCCGTGTATTGGAATCCCATCAGTAGAGGAGAAAGAAACATCATCAAAACAAAAGTGAACTATATTATTTGGTTTCGCTTCACCAATTGTGGACAAACCAGCCAAATCCGTCCTAAGCGTTGCATCGCAATCCAGAACCAGCACATTCCTATCCGGCTGGGCGAGGGACAGACCTAATCCAACAGCTGGCGCTTTGTCCATACAATCAGAAAGATCTACATCCAGTTCCCGTGACTTCGATATTTGTGCCCAATCTTTTAATGCAGATGACGTAGATACAACCAACGCATCTCCTCTATGAAACTCTATCGCTTTGACTGCATCTACTGAAGATATCAATTATCTGACCTCTTTTCATCCCTCATGGACTCCCTAAGGTCATTGAAAGCCTTACGGCGCGCCTTTACCATTAGATACATACCAACTGGCACCAAGACCACTCCTCCAGCAATAATAAAATAATTGGTTTCTATAAACCCCTTGAATAGGCACCAGAAACCAACTCCGAAAAAGACATATGATACGAGTCTTGCGGCTAAACCAGTAGCTAAATCTCTCCACATACTGAAGACTCCAAATCTCCTATAAATACAAACTGGGGCGACTGAACAATGAAGTCGCCCCAGTATAATCTTACTACTACAGCACTTGACCTATGAGTTTAGTAACTATCGTACGCCCAGAGTTTCTGGTAGTTCTTTAATCGCCATTTGGACCGTACGGCTAGGCCTAGTCCTAAATTGGACTGGTGTATTTTCAATCTCAGGTTCTACTCTCAGATGAACAAACACTGGTCCCTCTGATTCGAACACTTCATCAAGACCTGTGGTTAAGTCTTCTAGATTGTCAAACGAGAATACTTTGGCGTATCCAGCTGCTTTTGCCATACCTTCCCAGTCGGAAACTTCTGATCCTGGTATTGGCTGACCTCCTGTTACAGCATAAACATTGTTGTTAAACAAAAAGTGGTAAAGATTCTTTGGCGCTTTATTTGACAATGTGACTAATGACCCTAGGTTCATAAGCAGGCTGCCATCACCATCAAGTATCATAACTTTCTTATCTGGCTGAGCTAACGCTACACCAAGTCCAACCGATGACGCCTTACCCATTGCACCAGATATTGGTAAATCCATCTTCTGGTCAGTGGTAACTGTCGGCAGACCAAAATGAACGTTATTTGCATTCATTGTAGGGACTATAATTGCCCCATTTCTCTTGCTGTCTATAACTTTAACAGCATCTTGATTCTTAAGCATGATAATATGATCCTCCGTAACGTTTAATCTGATCCGAATTCGGCGCCAATCAGAACACCAACAGGTTTCTGTGTCCTCTCAGCTTCTTCGACTGCTAATCCAATTCTGTCAGCATCTTCATCTGTTTCCACTAGATAGTAGTTTATTCCCCATGCATGAAGTATGTGTTCCGTGAAATGAGCAGCTGAATCAGGGGTGGCTCCTCTACGAGTCCATCCTCTATATCCAATTAGCATTACCAATGGCTGATCAATATCTAGACCAAGCCCCCTGATAGAATCTCCCGATTCAAAAATTCCGGTGTTCTGTATCAACACTACAGGTCTAGCACCACCAACCCAAAGACCAGCGGCTATGGCCATAGTCTCACCTTCACGGCATACAGGGACGAGGTCTATACTCGGTTCTGCCTGCAGCATCTGATACATGAAATTCGTTTCACTATCGGGCAGCCAGACAATGTGGGATATATTATTCCTTTTCAGCTCATTAATAAGAGCTGGTGGATGAAGTACAGCTTCATGTGTAGTCATTGAATCTCCTTATGTGCCTTGCAATTTCTATCAGCGAATGCCATTATATTCGGCTACGCGTTTTAGCGTCAACTCAAGCTACCCACCTTCTACCACTCACCGAAAATTTAGAACTCAGCATTATTAGGAGTTCTTGGAAATGGGATTACGTCTCGGATATTCTGCATTCCGGTCATAAACTGTACCGTTCTCTCAAAGCCTAGACCGAAACCGGCATGCTCCACACTGCCATACTTGCGAAGGTCAAGGTACCACCAGTACTCTGCTTCTTCCATCCCTGCCTCTCGCATCCTGTCAGTTAACACATCATATCTTTCTTCTCTTTGGCTGCCTCCTATGATCTCCCCTATTCGCGGTACCAGTACGTCCATTGCAGCGACAGTTTTATCGTCCTCATTTAACCGCATGTAAAAAGCTTTTATTTCCTTAGGATAATCCGTCACGACGACTGGTTTGCCAATCTTTGTTTCAGTCAGATATCGTTCATGTTCAGATTGGAGATCCAAACCCCATTCCACCGGATATTCAAATGCCTGCTCAGATCTCTTCAGCATTGCGATGGCGTCAGAGTAAGTTATACGTTCAAAATCAGAATTGATTATGCTCTCCAATGTGCTAAGGGTTGTCTTGTCATACCACTGGTTAAAAAATGCCATGTCGTCAGGGCATCTATCAATAACCTCAGCAAACACATTTTTCAGAAAGTCCTCAGCTAAATCTGCCAATCCATTTAGATCACAGAACGCTACCTCTGGTTCCACCATCCAGAACTCAGCTAAATGTCGGGAGGTATTGGAATTTTCAGCTCTAAACGTCGGGCCAAACGTATAGACGTCTGAGACAGCTTGCGCAAATATCTCGGCCTCTAACTGACCACTTACCGTAAGATATGCTGATTTACCAAAGAAGTCTTCTGACAAATCTGGGACTCCCCCTTTCTTCGGTACATTTGCCAAATCCAGCGTCGTAACTCTAAACATAGACCCAGCACCTTCAGCATCACTGGCGGTTATCATTGGCGTTTGAATATATTGGAAGCCATGTTTTTGAAAATATGTATGTATTGCGAAGGCGGCAGCATTGCGGACTCGGGACATCGCTCCAAATGTATTAGTCCTAGGCCTTAGATGGGCTATATCCCGCAAGAATTCAAGTGTATGCCTCTTCTTCTGTAGCGGATAATCATTAGAATCTGCCGTGCCCAATATTTCGACATAACTTGCCTTGATTTCATATTTCTGACCCTTACCAAGGGATTCGACAACGGCACCCTCTACCTTCACACTACACCCAGTACACAATTCGGTTGTCTCCAATAATGACAAAACATCTCCTTCGACTACCACTTGTATATCAGCTAAGCATGATCCGTCATTAACCTGCAGGAATGCAACAGATCCGGAGTTTCGGACTGTTCTTATCCATCCGCAAACCAGCACCTCATAACCTGCATCAGCACTGATCAATAGCTCCGATATTTTCGACCTTCTCATATATCCTCCTAATCAGTACCAGACACCTAGTAGCTCTAATCGATTACTGGTATAGCTCCACTCCATTCGGTGTCTCGCTCATATGCATAGGCTATATTCAATATATTACCTTCTGAGAAATGGGGGCCTATTATCTGAAGACCCACAGGTAAACCATCTGACAGTCCACAAGGCAGTGATACCGCCGGAAGACCAGCTATATTGACCGGTAGAGTGCAGACATCAATAGAATACATTCGCACAGGGTCATCGGTACGATCTCCATGTTCGAAGGCTACGACAGGGGAGGTAGGTGCTACCAAGGCATCAACTGTTTGGAACACTGCGTCAAAATCGTTTCTTATTAACGTCCTAACCTTCTGGGCTTTCAGATAAAACGCGTCATAATAACCCGAAGACAACGCATAGGTGCCTAGCATAATACGACGTTTAACTTCCATGCCAAAACCTTGGCTCCTCGTAACTCCCATTGCTTCCCACATATCTTCGGTATCTTGATATGAATATCCATATTTAACGCCATCATACCTAGCCAGATTGGCAGAGCATTCGGACGGTGCCAAAATGTAGTAGCAAGCTAATGCATATTTGGTAGTTGGCAACGATACTGGCACAATTATCGCTCCCATACTCTTTAATTTCTCTACAGCAGAAATAACTCTTTCTCTAACCCCATTTTCCATACCATCAGAAAAATATTCTTCCGGTATTCCCAACCGCACCCCTGCGATATTTGCATCAAGACAATCGGAGTAACTAGGCGTTGGCCTCTGGAGAGAGGTAGAATCAAGTTCATCATAACCACTTATAACTTCCAGCACTGCGGCACAATCCTCAACATTTTTACCCATTGGTCCTATCTGATCAAATGAGGAAGCGTAAGCTACAAGTCCGTACCTGCTAACTAACCCATAAGTAGGCTTCAGACCTACTATCCCACACATGGCTGCTGGTTGTCGTATGCTTCCACCCGTATCTGACCCTATCGCATATGGCGCCTGCCCTGAAGCCACTGCAGCAGCAGCACCTCCACTACTACCACCTGGAATACGATTCTTGTCCCATGGATTATTTGTTGCATAAAACGCTGAGTTTTCGCACGAAGATCCCATACCGAATTCATCCATGTTTCCCTTTCCAAGTAGAACCGCTCCGGCTTCGTATAATCTCTCAACGCAGGTAGCATTAAACACAGGAACGTAATCCGCTAACATATTAGAACCACAAGTGGTTCTAATATCCTTAGTGGCAATTAAATCCTTTATCTGAACAGGGATGCCAGTCAATTTTTCACATTCACCTTTTGCTATTCTTCGATCTGCTTCCCCAGCTTGTTTCAGCGCAAAATCTCCACATACTGTGATGTATGACTTAATCTCAGAATCAATCGAATTGATTCTTTCAAGGTAACTCTGCGTTAACTCCACAGAACTAATGGATTTTTCTTTTAGTAAACCATGCATTTCTGCAAGACTTAACTTCCACAGTTCAACCACCCTTATTCCTCCAAAACGGTTTTTACACGTATATGTTCTCCCAGTACATTGGGTGCGTTACTTAATACTTCAGCTGTACTAAGGGGCGTTCGCAATTCGTCTTGTCGCATTACAGACTCTACGTTGACCGCATGACCCGTTGGTAGAACATCAGAAGTCTCGACCTCGTTCAGAAGTTCAAACTGCTCCAATATCCTAGGAAGTTGCTCTTTCAACATCTCTATGTCACCTTCTGACAACGTAATTCGTACCAAGGATGCTAAATGTTCAATCTCACTATTATCTAAACCCATTATCTACAACATATCCTTCTTACAGTCTCCAATATACTCGTACCTCATACTAGTTCATCTCAGATCCGCCAGAAACACTTATAGAAAGTCCTGTTACATAGTCTGACTGATCGGATGCAAGGAAAGCAGCCATATTTGCTATGTCTTCGCCAACGGCTACTCTTCCCATCGGAACTCGTATATTTCTTTCTCTGATCATCATGGCCCGGTGTTCTTCTGAGGACTCTCCTTCTGGCGCTAACGCTGCAGCTATAAAATCCACCCTCTCAGTATCTACCAATCCTGGACATATCGCGTTAACGTTGATATTATCTGATGCCAGCTCTTGAGCTAATGCCTGAGTGAATCCTACGATGGCAAATTTTGAAGCACAATAAGCTGCATATTTGGCTATGCCCTTCTTACCCGCCCCTGAAGAAATACTAATTATTTTGCCACCATCTCCCCGCTCAACCATATGCCTAGCCAGTGCGCGAGAGCACAAATAGGTACCCCTAACATTTACTCGCATCACTTC
>PBPE01000008.1 GCA_002724585.1 Dehalococcoidia bacterium
CAACGCCCATCCTTCACAGTAGCGTTATATGGTATGTCCGTACGAACTGCCGCATTGTACCCTTCTACTTCCTTTACAAGGCCATCTGGGTCTATATCGAGCATCCTGGCAAGTTCCTCAAGAGTATCAGCCTTGGCCATTGTCGCCTGGGGGATCCAATATTCGTCTCTCAGCAAACCTCTGTCAATGATTTTTTGGTCAAAGACCTGGAATGCAAGACCTTGAGGTTGAGTTAATAACGCTCGGCCGTACGTTACATATGTGTAGTTACGGAAGTCATACCCTTCGTCAAGGAATCGTTCTCCATTAACATTCACAATTAACCCAAAGGGATAAGAGTGCTTCTGGAAAAGTTCAGTTACCGTTCTATCTCCGAAAGCTGGAGCGTTCATATCCCAAGCTACAGAATGGCAGCTACTGTAATGCCCGTGAGACTGTGCCCCTACATCGAGAGCCATGTTGATACCATCACCGGTGTTATATGGAATTCCCCTTACTTTGACCATTTCCCAGCCAGGGCCAAGATACCTACACCTCATCTCAGCATTAGCTTCAAAACCGCCACTAGCCAACACTACAGATCGAGCTGATATATCTTCAAACCCTTCTGGGCCCAGAACTTGTATTCCATTTACTCGGCCACTATCGTCCTGTAATAGCTTTACACCCTGGGTGGAATATCGAACCTCAACACCCCTTGCCTTACAAACATCGAATTGTTGATCGGAAAGGCCTTTCCCAGCCCCTACTGCCTCAACAACCAGACCACCCCAAAACCTATACTTATCTCCATCCTTGAATGCCTGTCTGCCGAAAGAAAGTACAAATCTAACCCCATTTTCCTGTAACCATTTCATAGTAGGGTGGGCTTGGCTAACAAGGATCTGCGCCAATTCCGGATCACTCATACCGTGAGTAACTCGCATCATGTCATCATAATATTGATCTTCGGTATAGCTACCTACTTCAATAGAGTTTGCTTCCGTTTCCGACATATCCGGAATGATCGCCTGTATATCATCTATACCATTGAAAGGAAATCGAATGATCCCACCAGTAAAATAAGTGTTGCCGCCCCTAAAATATTCTGGGGCCTTCTCAATAACCAGGACAGATTCACAATTCTCTTTGGCAGCTATAGCGGCACTAAGAGCTGCGTTTCCCGCGCCCACTACTACTACGTCATAAATGTTATCAGCCAAGATGTAACCTCCCAGGAGTAAATTATTCTTGTAACAGAACCTATAATAACCTCTGTTCCTTGGCCGTACAAGAAAGCAATTTATAGGGTCACTTCACATACTAAGACTCGGTTGTCACACTTATGACAGCGAGTTAGAATGAGCCAGACCTCTTCATGAGGAACTATGGAGGAATCTATATGTATAACAAAGCTATGCTTAGCCTAGACCAGACTCAAGCTGCTATGACAGCAATGATAAAGAAAGCTACACAGGAACCGGATAGGCCTGTCACAATTGCGATAGTTGACGACCGCGGAAATCTCCTTAGCTATGCCCGTATGGACAATTGTGCTACCGGCCCCCAGACATTGGCAATACGAAAGGCATATACCGCAGCAATGCGACGGATGGATTCAGCAACATTTGCCGAGAACCTAAAAAAGCAGGGACAAAGTGTCAGTGATTTTGGGGATCATTCCCTTGTCGCTGTTCAGGGTGCGGTGGTTATCGTCCATCCAGAGACAAAGGCCATACTTGGTGGAATCGGTATTAGTGGATTGTCATCACAAGAAGATGAAGATCTGGCCAATATTGGACTTGAAGCCTTGGGGCTTTAAACCCTATCTATCACATTAATGGAGGCAGTTATGGCCAATCCACGGGCAGATTATTCCCCGATATTTCATAGAGAACCGATACATCTACCCAATAATGCACGGGTTGCGGTATGGCCTGTCATAAATGTTGAGGAATGGGATATTAACGAACCCATGGCCAGGCGAGTCCTTCCAACACCTCAAGGAGTAGAAATAATACCTGATGTCCCCAATTTTGGTTGGTTCGACTACGGACTCCGGATTGGTTTCTGGAGAATGAAAAGGGTCCTAGACAATCACTCAATACGTGCGACGGTCAGTTTAAACGCTTCGGTATGCCAGAGTTATCCACAAATCGTTACCGAAAGCCTAGAATCTGGCTGGGAAATGATGGGACACAGCTTCATTCAGAGGGTAATAAATAAAGAACCCGATGAACGCGCAACTATTAGAAAAACAATCCAGACAATCAAGGATTTTACTGGGACCGCGCCCAGAGGCTGGATGGGTCCAGGCCTAGCTGAAACTTTTGATACACCCGACATATTAGCCGACGAAGGGATCGAGTATGTATGCGACTGGTGTAATGATGATCAGCCATATCCTATGATAATGAAAAATCCCAGCCACAGTCTCACATCCATTCCCTACACAGTCGAACTGAATGATATTCCCATATATATCGATCAACATCATCGCTCACCGGAGTTATTCGAACGGACCAAAGACCATTTCTTGACACTGTATGAGGAAGGCAAAGAGAGTGCTCGCATAATGGCTGTATCTGTTCATCCATATATAACGGGAGTTCCCCACAGAATTAATTATTACAATCAGATCTTCGAATACCTAAAACAATTCGATGATGTCGTATTCATGACAGGTAGCGAAATCTTGGACTGGTACAAATCAGTTACTTAGCCAATAACCCATGATAAAGACGATAAGGAAGTACCAATGCCAAATAACAGCCCAATTATTACAACTATAGTAGGCACGGGTGACGCTGGTTTCTCCGGAGATAACGGGCCAGCTCTTCAGGCAACACTGCGGGAGCCGTTCATGTGTGATTTTGACGCTGAAGGAAACCTTTATATATGTGAGGCAAAAAACCATACAGTTCGAAAAATTGACATGGCTACCAACACCATCACAACCGTAGCCGGTACAGGCGACCCCGGCTACTCGGGGGATGGCGGCCCGGCTACAAACGCGACCATGAACGAGCCGTATTCCCTACAAATAGCCGCAAACGGCGATATATATATTGTTGACCGCCTGAATGCTGCTATTCGGAAAGTCGATTCATATACCGGTATTATCACAACAGTAGCCGGTACAGGGGAGCCCGGTTATTCTGGAGACGGCGGGCCTGGAGCAACAGCACAAATGCGCGAGCCAAACGATTGTTTCTTGACCAGTTCAGGCGGGCTCTTGATCGCTGACATTCAGGATCAACGAATCCGACACCTTGACCTGTCCTCAGGAATAATAACGACTTTCGCAGGTAATGGTGAAAAGGTAAGGGGTGGCGACGGGCTACCTGCCACTGAAGCCAGTATTCTAGGTGCCAGAGCAGTATGTATGGACAGCGTAGGAAACACATATATTTGCGAACGTGAAGGGAACGGAGTTCGTAAAGTAGATAATTATGGAATCATGTCAACTATTGCCGGCACAGGAGAACGCGGATACACCGGTGATACCGGCCTCGCGATCGACGCCCAATGGGGATCGCCAAAAGCCATACGGTGCAATGATAAAGATGAAATTATAGTGGTAGATACAGAGAATCATGCTCTTAGAAAAATAGACCCTGATTCAAACATCGTGACCACAATAGCTGGCGGACACCTTGGAGGCGACGGTGACGGAGGACCAGCTACAGAAGCCGGATTGGAAAGGCCCCATGGGTGCGGCATAGACAGCTCAGGAATAATTTATATAGCGGATAGCAATAATCACAGAGTCCGGATATTTAGCGAGGAATAAACTCAATACAAACTACATATAAGAGAGGGCTATACCATGGAAACTGTCGGATTCATCGGGTTAGGAAATATGGGCGGAGGCATGTCCTCCAACATACAGAAAGCAGGATATCAAATGGTCGTTTACGACGTAAGAGAGGAATCCACTAAACGTCTACTGGAAGGTGGGGCGCGCTTAGGTAATTCTCCCGCGGATGTAGCAAACAGGTCTGACATCACTTTCACATCNCTGCCTGGTCCTAAAGAAGTTGAAGCAGTAGCCCTAGGTAAAGAAGGCGTTCTGGAGGGGATCAAACCAGGGACTATTTATGTTGACCTTTCTTCAAGCCGTCCAACATTAATCCGAGAAATGGAGCCCAAATTTACTGAAAAGGGTGCTTATATTCTCGATGCTCCTGTAAGCGGGGGTAAAACCGGTGCGGAAAGTGGCAATCTAGCTGTCATGGTCGGCGGCGATAAGGCAATATTTGATCAAATTAAACCCATTCTAGACTCCTTCGGAGACAAGGTTTTTTATGCTGGGGGAATTGGAAACGGTTCGGTATGTAAACTAGTGCACAACATGATTGGACATAGCGTAAGGCAAGCGATAGCTGAAGGATTGACTCTAGGGGTCAAAGCAGGGGTCGACGCAGAATCTCTCTGGGAATGCATGCGCCGCGGATCCTTGGGTCGCATGCGAATATTGCACGAAGGACTGGTACGAACCATGTTCAAAGGCAGTTATGAGCCGGCGAGCTTCGCCCTCGATCTAGCATACAAAGATATCTCACTCGCCTGCGAACTAGCTGAAGAATACAACGTTCCGATGCCGATGACCGTCTTGGCCCGGCAAATTACATTACAAGCAGTCAATCGTGGGTGGGGCGCCAAGGATAGCTCCATACCCGTTGTACTCCAAGAAGAGCAAGCAGGAGTAGAAGTACGAGCACCTCAGATAGACCCAGTACAATCAGGAAAGTTCATTACTACCAATCCAAACGCCTAAATAACTAACAGTGGCTCTGCATGCAGAGCCACTGTTAAAACACTAATAATGACTAAACCNCATAAAAACGTTGATATCCTCTTGGGAACTGGTAATCCAGCCAAGCAAACTATGCTTGCAGAGCTTGTTGAAGGATTGCCGNTAAAACCGGTTTCTCCTCAAGACATAGGGTTAAATTCCAACCCTGATGAAAGTGCATCTACTCACGAACAGGTTGCACGAGATAAAGCTGCCCAGTGGTCATTAGACAGCGGCCTCCTTACAATAGCCTCGGACGGTGGCCTGGTAATACCATCTCTGGGTTCAAAATGGGAAAGTCTATTCACCCATAGGTTCGCTGGAACATCTGCAACCGACAATGATAGAGCAGATGAACTTCTAAAATTAATGAGTCCCTACGAGAACGATTCTCGCTCAGCCTCCTGGGTAGAAGCTCTCGCTATCGCAGACAAGGGACAGGTTCTAAAAAGCTGGTCGCTCGAAGGTGCCACTGGCCTAATTGCCGATCATACCCGCGGAAATCTTACAGATCGTGGGTTTTGGGTATTTTCAATGTGGTATTTCCCTAAATACCAGAGAACCTACGATGATCTCACAGAATCAGAAAGGTTAGATTTAAACGACCATTGGCTCCAATTAAAAAACTTAGTCCGCGAATATTTCACAACAGGAAACTAAACAACAAAGCCTTTCAATTCGTGATTGACTCGTGTTTTGGGCACAGTTATCCTTTAAAAAATTGCGGCGGGGNGTGATTTCATGACCCAATATAAAGTGATCAGAGAAAGAAACGTGATGGTTCCAATGCGAGACGGTACTTGTCTAGCGACCGACGTATTCCGACCTGACGCCCCCGGCAGATTTCCTGTACTTGTGAACAGGGGTCCCTACGGTAAAGACAGTTATGTAGAAAATCCACACCACTCCGTATGGTATTTCCCAGAACATGGATACGTAGTGTTAAGCCAGGATTGCAGGGGGAGATTCGAATCAGAGGGCGAATACGATCCATTATTCCAGGAGTCGAATGATGGCTGGGATACGGTTGAATGGGCTGCAAGACAGCCCTGGTCCAACGGTCGGGTCGCTACAACTGGCCAATCCTATCTGGCAGCTACTCAATACACCCTTGCCACAGCAGACCCACTNCCTCCCCACCTTCAAACAATGGCACCGGTGTCCGCATCTTCTGACTTTCATCAGAGCTGGGTGTATCACACTGGGGGAGCTATGGAGTGGGGATGGATGGTACCGTACGCTATCCTAAAAGGCCGAAACACCCTTGAGCGAGCAGGATTAAATGACCTATTGTCTGAGATGGACAAGTATGTGCTAGAACCTGGAAACTTTGGGCAGCCTCTAACAGACGAATGGTACCAGCATTTGCCCTTAAGGGACTGGATNGAGCGCCTAAAAGAGGCCGCNCCATATTTCCATGANTATTTCGACGAGGAACTGGATGGCCCATACTGGTGGAAAATNGGATTAAAACAGCATCTTCAGAGAATCAACATACCCATGTTCCATATCAGTTCNTGGTANGACATTTTCCTNGAAGGGGCCTTGACCGCATTTTCAGAGATCNGCNAAANAGGNGCCACNNCCCTNGCNANAGAAAATCAGAAACTGCTTGTTGGCCCTTGGGNACATATACGCCCCTTTACAGAGCCGAACACAGGCGGCTGCGGAGATATCGACTTTGGTGAGGCAGCAGCTATTGAACTACACGAGCACTTACGACGTTGGTTTGATCATTGGTTAAAAGATGAAGACACCGGATATCTCGATGAACCCAGTGTAAACATATTTGTTATGGGAGAAAACCAGTGGCGGCAAGAAGACGAGTGGCCTCTTGCTAGAACCCATTACACAAAGTTTTATTTGCACGGAGATACCCCGGCAAATTCCAAAAATGGTGGCGGATATTTGTCGACAGTCCCACCGGGTGATGAAAAACCAGATGAATACATTTACGATCCAGAAAATCCTGTGCCAACCAAAGGTGGCAACACTTTGATCATCCCATTTGGAGTAGCAAACCAAGCAGAAACTGAATTGCGGGATGATGTACTGGTGTACAGTACTCCTCCCTTAGAGAAAGACACTGAAATCACCGGCCCGATCAAAATGCACTTATTCGCTGCAACAAGTGCGATCGATACAGATTTCACAGCCAAACTGGTTGATGTACGCCCGGATGGATACTCCCAGAACCTACAGGACGGAATAGTCCGTGCCAGGTATAGAACTTCGGTTGCGCAACCTTCTTTCGTAGAGCCAGGACGGGTGTATCCATACGTAATAGATCTATGGTCCACAAGCCACCTAGTCAAAAAGGGACACCAAATCAGAGTCAATATTTCTAGTAGTAACTTCCCCAGATTCGATCGAAATCCCAATACAGGAGCTGGCCTCGGAGTGGATTCCAAACTAGAAAAGGCCAAACAAACGGTTTATCATAACAGCGCGTACCCATCACACATGATATTGCCACTTATTCCGAGATAGATGAAACGAGGCGGGATTATGCCAGATACGAACAAGATATTTACTGAAGACCAAAGTAACCTCTTAACAGAGGTGCTTAACCGGATAGTACCTGCTAACGGGGATCTGCCCAGTGCAGGCGATCTAGGAATCGCTGAATTTATTGAGTCGGCTGTTAATGCCGATCCAGCGTTGAGAAGACTATTTACGGAAGGACTTGCACAAATAGGGATAGGTGCCAGCCAGAATGGAAATGATTTCTCAAAATTATCCGACTCCGCCAAGGATGCAGTCCTAAAAGAGGTTGAATCCAATCACGCAACATTCTTTTCAACACTTGTCCGCCAATGCTATAACGGCTATTACACAAACGAGGGCGTCTTATCCACCATTGGGTATGAGGCAATAAGACCGGAAGACTACGTATACAAGCCTATTGATGAAAGTCTTCTGGCACCCCAGCGAGAAAGAGCTCCATTCTGGATCAAAGTATAAAAGCCTAGAAAACCCTGTTACTAGCTAAAGGCATCTTATCGAGAACAGCCCTTGGTATAAGCCATCGAGTGCCCCACTTAATGCCAGGTATATCACCTTGAGCAAGACCTTGGTAAACTTTTTCCTCTGGAATTTCTAATAGGCTCGCAACTTCCGTAGGGGCAAAAACTATTTTCTCTTGCCCCGGAAGTAATCGGTCGAACCATTCTTGATTATCTGCCATATAAACCCTGCTAATACATGTCAGTCAACTAGTGCTGTACTGCAGAGCATAGTAGTTTTGGGATTACATAACATAGAGGATTTTTGACTGATTGTTTAGAGTTTTAATACCTAGATTTATAGCCAGTATTATCTGCGATAGATATTTCCGACAGGAGTTCTCTCACAGTTCAGTCGCCTGCTAAGGTGCAATCCCTCTAGAACAAACTCGATGGAGGATGCCATTATTTCTGGACGGCTGTCATCCGTCAAAACGGCTACTGCGCGTGACAAACCGTTAATGCTGTTCAGCAAATCAGGATAATTCTTTGAAGGTTCCTCGCTTCCGGTGAGAGCTGTACTACCAATATCAAACGATTCCACTATTTCATTAAGATTAGTATCAGAGAAATACTTGTTGAATATCTCGATTACAGCCCGCTTGATCAAGTCCTCCATTAGTCGACCTTCGCTTCCTTCTTCAAAAGTTTCAAGTTCAATCTTGCCACTTAATGAGGCCATAATGTATGGAAGGTCGCTGACCCTAGGACATGATATTTCCTGACCTTGTCGGATAGTCCGCCTAACTGCGTTGCTGAGCATGGTTTCGTAATTCGCGATAGAGGCTCTCACACTTACTCCTGATCTCTGATTAACTTCCCTGCTAAGCCTCGCCTGATAAGTAACTTCTGCTAATACTTCTTTCATAAACTGGGGGATTATCAGTGTTTCTTCATCAGGAAATTTACTTCGTTCCTGATCCATAATAAAAATCTCTTGTTCTAGCGTTTGCGGATAGTGTGTGTGTATCTGTGCCCCATATCTATCTTTCAAAGGAGTAACTATTCGCCCTCTGTTTGTATAATCTTCAGGGTTAGCAGTTGAGACTACATAAACATCGAGAGGGAGTTGAACTCGGTAACCTTTGATCTGTACATCCCTTTCTTCCATAAGATTGAAGAGTCCTACCTGAATTCTCTCAGCGAGATCAGGAAGTTCGTTAATACAGAAAATCCCTCTATTGGTTCGGGGAACTAATCCGAAATGAATTGCTAATTCATCACCTAGATAGCGTCCCTCAGCGATTTTAATAGGGTCTATTTCCCCTATTAAGTCTGCTATAGAAATGTCAGGGGTCGCCAATTTTTCCGAATACCTGTCGCTTGGAGTTATCCAATCAACCGGTAAGTCCTCTCCCAATTCAACGGCCTTTTCTCTGCATCCATAACAAATCGGCTTATAAGGATTATCATTGATCTCGCATCCTGTTACTATTGGGATATGGGGATCAAGCAGATTAACAAGCCCCCTAATTAACCTGGATTTCGCCTGACCTCTTTCCCCTAGCAGGATAATATCCTGTCCAGACAATAGAGCGTTTTCCAATTGAGGGATCACTGTATTTTCAAATCCAATTATTCCAGGGAAAACCTCTTCCTCAGCCTTAATCTTGTTAATTAAATTATTGCGGATTTCTTCGCGTACTGGGAGAACCTTATAATCCGATTCTTTTAATGCCCCCAATGTGTTGATCTGCGGTGTTGAGGCCATTTCCACACTCCTAGTTCTTACAGATAATCTTGCTAATTAGCTTAAGTCCTGCCTAAAAAGTTAGTATAGCATTTACTGAACCCTAGAATTTTTCCATATCATATCCATACACACTAAATACTTTATCCTCTATAATTAAAACCAAGGTGTTTTAGATGTTTCATGGCCTTGGACTCCGAATATTGCTGCTATTGATCCCGCGGTTTCTGCCGAGGGCTATACGCTACATTATTCTCATTCGAAAGCTCATCTTTGATCGACGCGTCAACATAGTACTCAGGGCCTTGGTTCCACTAGCTTTAATCTATTCGATTGTTCCATTCGATATGGACCGCCTCGGCTATATCGGCCGATTTGACGACGCCATTGTCCTAGGGTTGGCAGCATTCATCACTGTGAAACTAGCACCTCAAGACATAAAAAATGAGCACCTAGGTATAGATCCACGGCCAAAACGGCCAGAGGATGATGATCCATCAAATGTTGTAGACGGCTCATCTAGGAACATGGACGAGGATGAACAATCCTAAGAAGTCATACACATGTTAGGGACGCCGACACAGATAGTCCCCTCTTCAGGCATGTCTCTCTATATTCATGTGCCTTTCTGTAACACCAAATGCCCTTATTGTGATTTCAATACCTACCAGGGAATAGAGCGCTTATTTACACCGTATGTAAAAGCATTAACCACCGAAATTGCCCTATGGGGAAAGGTGCTCGATTCGCCTAGTATTAATACTATCTTTTTTGGCGGCGGGACACCGTCTTACCTGCCCCAGGGATCGATTGGCGAAATAATTGAATCAGTTCGATCAAATTTTAGTATTAATCATGAAGCAGAGATCACCATAGAAGCTAACCCCGGTGATATTACCCTTGACTCCTGCACTCGGTTACTAAAAGAAGGTGTGAATCGCTTAAGTATTGGGGTGCAGAGCCTGGATAATGATTTACTTACCATGTTGGGTCGACGCCATGATTCGGCGCAGGCCATAGAGTCCTGCAAGGCAGCCAGCACCGCAGGATTTAAAAACATTAGCTTGGACCTTATGTACGGTCTGCCCAACCAAAACATTGAACATTGGAAAAGGACTCTAGAAAATCTTGTTGCCCTTGATCCCAAACATATATCACTGTATAGCCTGACCCTCGAAGAAGGGACACCTCTCCATACCTGGGTGGAACAGGGAAAACTGCCCACACCAGATCCGGACGTCGCAGCCGATATGTACCACTATGCTGAAGAAAGCCTGGAATACCATGGCTATGCTCACTACGAAATATCAAATTGGAGCAAGCCTGACCATGCTTCACGGCACAACATGGCCTACTGGTTGAACCATCCTTATGTTGGCGTGGGTCCAGGAGCTCATTCAAGACTTGGGAGTTACCGCTTTTGGACTGTTGATTCACCCAGAACCTACATCGAAGGCGCGGCTACCTGGTCAAAGTCTAACCCAAGCTGTTTTGAAAAATTTGCAGATCAAGAAATCGATAGCATACCGACAATCGCAGGGTACGAACATATAAGCCCAGACATGCGCGCGTCTGAAAGCATGTTTCTCGGACTTCGCCTTCTTGATGGCATCAACATTGCTGAAATGTCCCATACAATTGGCACAGACCTGGAAGTCCTTTATAAAACAGAAATAGCCGAATCATTATCATTGGGGCTTTTAGAGGAACATAACGGTCTTTTAAGACTAACCAAGGATACATATCTGATCGCAAACCAGGTCTTCACAAAATTTATAGACTGAAGACAGTTACTACCCCATCTATTACAAGAGTGCTATCCTATTACCACATGGGGTAAATCATGCCAATTGAGGTACTGACATGTACGTAATCGGTACCGCTGGTCACGTTGACCACGGAAAATCCACATTAGTCAAAGCTCTTACTGACATCGACCCAGACCGTCTCCAAGAGGAGAAGGACAGGGGCATGACAGTCGACTTGGGATTTGCATGGATGGACCTGCCGAGTGGCAGAGAAGTCAGCATTGTCGATGTACCAGGGCACGAAAGATTCATTAAAAATATGCTGGCGGGAGTAGGCGCAATAGATCTAGCCCTACTCATTGTTGCTGCTGATGAAAGTGTCATGCAACAAACTCGAGAGCATCTAGCTATACTTGACCTGCTACAAATAACCACAGGCCTAGTCGTCATCACCAAAACAGACCTAGTTGACGAAGAACTTGTAGAATTGGTCAAGGCAGAGGTTGAGGATGTCTTACAGGGCACAGCATTTGAAGGATCTCCTATGATTGGAGTTTCCGCGTACACCGGAGACGGCGTTCCAGACCTAAAAACCAAGATCGATGACATTCTTGCTAATACCAACTCTCGTCGTGACCTGGGACGTCCCAGGCTTCCTATAGACCGGAGTTTTTCTATAACTGGGTTCGGGACAGTAGTTACCGGAACATTGATAGACGGCCAGTTCGCGGTAGGACAGGAAGTCGAACTAGAGCCTTCAGGCACAAAGTGCCGAATCAGAGGCTTACAGAAGCATAAATCCAAAGTAGACAGCACCGAGCCCGGCGTTCGACTAGCAGTTAACTTATCTGGCATTTCCCGGGATGATATCGCTAGAGGAGAAATATTAACCATGCCAGGTTGGCTCACATCTACCAGGCGACTAGACGCAACTATTCGCATGGTTAAAGGTGCCCCTCATCCGATGAGGCATAACGAAGGATTAACTTTTCACCTTTTCACAAGCGAAACCACCGCACGAGTACGGTTACTAGACGCCGACAGACTTGGCCCTGGTGAAGAAGGCTGGGTGCAGATATTGCTAGATGAACCTATCCCCATGGTAAAAGGAGATTTTTTCGTACTCCGGTCTGCTGAGGACACCCTAGGCGGTGGGCAGGTAGTAGATACTAGTCCACAACGCCGGTATCGGCGTTTCGACAACGATGTTATTGAGAGATTAATGATGCTACACCAGGGCACAGGGGAAGACATGCTGGTTAGCGTGGCAGATCAGTGGGGTCCGTGTGATCTTTCCACATTATCCCAAAGGGCGAATCTAGCCGAGACTGAAATTCTCGAGAGGATCAAGACACTCATTGATAACGGAGAGATCATATCGCTAGGAGAACTGGGGAATGAATCGGACGCGGTAGTTTATTCCAAACAAGGATGGGATATCTTGCAGGGAAAAGCTTCAATAGCGTTACAAACCTACCACACACAATATCCTCTCAGAGTAGGTGCACCAATCCCTGAAATTAGAAGTCGACTGAACCTAACCCAAGGAATTTATCTGAAAGCCCTGGCCAGGTTATCTGCCGATGGAATTGTCGTTGAGGAAGGTCAATCTATCAGGCTCCCAAACCACACTTCAGAACTCACTCCGGAGCTTGAAGAAAAAGCCACCTCGTATATTAGGACGTTAGAAGAGTCTCCTTATTCACCCCCTACAGACATACCCTTAGATAACGAACTCCTGAACGCTCTGATTGGACAAGGTAAAGTCGTAAAGGTAAACGAGTCCGTTGTCTTTTCCGCCTCCGCTTACAAATCTATGACAGCACAGATAATCGAGCACTTAAACTCAAACGGATCTATAACAGTCGCAGAAGCTCGAACAATCTTTGACTCAAGCCGGAAATATATATTGCCCTTAATGGAACATCTGGACCAGCAGCGTATAACCAGACGACAGGGAGACGAAAGGGTGCTGAGGTAGACATGCCACTTGACCTAGGAAGAACAGTCCTTCAAATCGATGAAGCTGCAGAATCGATAAGCCGGGATGCAGACGATCGCCAGACACGTCTAACCAAGCTGCTAGAAGGCGCACAGGGCGTGTCTAACGACGAAGCTATCACTAAGTCACAAAACTCTCTTGACCGCCCTTATATGGCAGCCCAGATCACAGAAGAGCTAATAGGAAGCAGACTTCCCAAGGAATATAATGGGAATTGGTCCACATTATCTGTCGACGGTTCTCACATAGACGTAGACCGCCATTTGCCCGTGCCGTGTTATCTAATTAATATGGGCGGCTGTATCATTTCCTACGGTGACACCCCTTACGCAGATTTCTTCAACGAACCCACCTTAGCTACTACGCGGGAAGATTTATATTTATCTGATCCCGGTAATGCCAACAATGAGGAATTAATTAGCGGTCCGCTTCTCGGGATTCTACGATCCGTGCAAGAAATTGAGTATCTAGTTGAAAAAATTCAAGACTGTCCCGAAAATCAGCCATTGCTCGCATTAGTCGATGGAACATTGGTTTTATGGGGATTATCCGGCCAAGGGTACCGCCCATTTGTAAGGAACACAATATTAGGCGAACGGTTTTTTCCTGCTCTGGAAAAACTTCGCATGCTAGCCCAAACCCGAACAATCACTGTAGCTGCCTATGTATCCCTACCTAGAACAACCGAAGTAGCAAACGCTATTCGTTGCAGCCTGTGCCCATTTGAATCTGATCTTTGTCAGGAATCTTGCAGTCATCATCGAGCGAGAAGAGACCCATGTGCCCAGACGAATGGATTTATGGATAGAGAGCTATTTCAAGAAGTTCTGGAACCATATTCCAGATCCCCAATATATAAGACTAACCCAGCAGCAGCCCAAGAATACTACGGAGAACACCAAGTGTATTTTTATTACCTCCACAGTGGAAACGAAATAGCGCGGGTTGAAATCCCCCAATGGGTCGCGTCAAACAAAGATCTTCTAGAGCTCGGACACAGCTTGATAGTTGAGCAGTGCAAGAAAGGCCAAGGATATCCCGTAGCTATATCAGAGTCACATGAACAAGCCGTTATCAATGGTAGCGATCGCCAAATATTCCACAACATGGTGCAAGAAGCTCTCCAAAGACAAGGAATATCCAGCTACACGTCTGAAAAAGAACGATCCAAGAGTCGGCCGTGGCTATAGGATTTAGCTTCTATTAACACCCCAGGCCCTCTACATAATTAACAAAGCTCTCGTAATCTCCAAACCCTGATGCCACTTCCAAGAAATCTTTTACTGATTTACTGCAGTTTCTCAATTCTTCCACGTAAGACCCTATTGGGCTTATCGAGGCTCCGCTAGTAGCATAACTTCCATGAAATGCGAAATATGCTTGATTTAGTTTTCTCAACGGGTAACCATTTTTTTCAAATATAATACGGCGCTCTTCCATATATTTCTCCGCTCCGTAGACGTCGCCATTATTTAATAACTCTTCGGATTTTAACCTCGTTATCCTCATCTCTTTCTGGAAATCAAATCCATCAAGATTCTGAGCAATACCTTCGCCAGGCAACTCCTCAACCAAGGAAAATGACGTATAAGCCTTCCGGCCGATTTCCTTACCTGCAACGTCCGCAATCGTCTCATTCAATGTGGTCATAGTTGGACTATCCCAAAAGGCCCTACCGAGTGGCTTAAAGAATAACCAGTGGTGTATCCATTCGTGTGCTGTAATGATGAAAGAGTTGTACAGGCCTGCACTATCAATGACCACACTTGGATACACAGCTAAACCTCCAGTGTTCTCAACAATGGCAGAAAGGTCTTCTTGTTCCAGAATCATATCTTCGATATGCTTTCGATCTTCGTCTTGCAACCCGGGAATGAGCAACTCATCATATATTCTTTCTATCCGGTCCCTTGGCGAGAGCACCAGGACGGTTGGGGGTGGAGATAGAGCCATATCAACAGCAGGGAAGCGGCCCAGACGCTCTTCAAATATCGTTTCGGAGATCGCAGTTTCAATAATTTCTTCAACGACTTTCTTGCTATCCGGGTTTCTTGATTCAGGGGACGTGAAAAATTGCTGGGCCAAAGCTAATTTCTGCTCTGCAGACAGATCTGAATCTTTTGCAAGAAGTCTATGGATCCATTTATCTGGTAGATTCTTTAATTCCCACGAAACGATCCCAAATTGGTTCTTGTCTACCACCATGTCTACAGGGCTGACAGTAACTACCTGTGAGCTAATAAAGAACACAAGTAGGTATAGAAGTAAGACTGTTACTTTGCGCCACGTAAAAGCGAAGATATACCTACTCAGGGCCTAGCCAGTTTCCTTATAGTTTAACCAATCGAGCGCTCGATACTTGTGGGAGTCCACGGATTTGGTCCAGAACCTTCTCCGGAACGGGATCATCCAACCCCAAAACCATCATCGCCGTGCCTCTTTGACTTAAACGACCCACTTTCATGTAACTGATATTGATGTTGTGCTCCCCTGCGACAGTCCCGACGGCTCCGATTGAGCCCGGATGATCTGGGTTATCCACAATCAGGAGATACGGTGCTGATGGTTCGACATCCATCCAATAATCGTTGAATTTAACGATGTGTGGTTCGTTACGGAGAGATGTTCCAGCTAGGGTTACCTCACCTTTAGTGGTCTTTACGGCCACTGTAATCAAACTGGTGAATTCATTTGCAACGGAGTCTTTTTGTTCTGTTATCCGCAAGCCTCTACTTTGAGCCAACAGAGGTGCATTAATAATATTCACTTCTTCCGAGCTGACCGTTGAGAGCAATCCCTCCAGCACGGCGGACTTCAATATTGTGGTATCGTATTCCGCGATCTCTCCTTCATAAGAGACCGTTACTCCAACTAACTGATCATCCGTTAGATTTATCAGAAGCTTTCCAAGCAGAGTAGCTACTGGAATGTACGGTTCTAGTATAGCGTGAACATCCGGTGGTAAAACTGGTGCATTGACCGTGTTCCGCGCGGGACGTCCCTCTAGAATCGCCAAAACCTGCTCTGCTGCTTCTATAGCAACCTCTCGTTGGGCTTCTTCTGTTGAAGCCCCTAGATGCGGAGTAGGAATTACCCTTGGGTGCTGTACCAATGACATATCCGCCGGTGGCTCCTGAACAAATACATCCAATGCTGCCGCCGCTAACTGATCATTATTAAGGGCATCCAGTAATGCTTTATCGTTTATCAGTTCTCCCCGAGCTACATTGATTAACCGGGCTCCTGGCTTAACCAGTTTTAGCTCGCGTTCTCCAATCAGACCATTCGTGCTATCTGTCAGTGGGGTATGAAGAGTGATAAAGTCGGAACATGCCAGCAAGTCATCCACTGACATTAGTTCAACTCCCATGCGTTCGGCATGGTCGGGAGAAATAAAGGGATCAAAGCCGACCAGATTCATTCCGAAAGCCCGTGCGCGACGCGCTACTTCGGATCCAACCCTGCCTAATCCGACAATTCCCAAGGTCTTATCCCTAACTTCAATTCCCATAAATGCGCTTCTCTTCCACTCACCCGCTTTAAAGGACTGATAAGCCTGAGGAACGTTACGTGCTAAAGCTAACATAAGGGCCAGCGTATGCTCAGCAGCAGCTACTGTGTTACCTATAGGGGCGTTGACTACTGGTATTCCTGCACTCGTAGCAGCATCAATATTTATGTTGTCTACACCAATACCTGCTCGAGCAATTACTCGCAGGCTCTGGCCTGCTCGGATCACTTCAGGAGTTACTTTAGTTTCACTACGAACAACTAAAGCGTCATATCCATTTATCGTTTCGGTCAATTCCGGGGGCGTCAAGCCTCTTTTTACATCTACTTCAGCCTTTGAACCCAGAAGTTCTATTCCCTCCGAAGCGATTGCATCAGTAACCAATATCTTAGACATATCACACCTACCCTAAACTACTGTGTTGCCCCAGCCATAGTAGACACAAACCACCCATGACTATCTGAGGATTAACATTTATTGTCGCCACAATTCTAACCACAAACTAGCAAAGACACCAGTGCCAATTCTGAAGCCTTGACCTTCATGGACAGCCCCCTTAGGATTAACGGCGAGAGTCAAGCATTATTCCTGAATTTAGGAGTCCACAAGCATGGCCATAAGCTTTGAAGAACAGACAGTCAAGATTGGGGATACTCAGATAAAAATGTTCAAGGGCGGGTCCGG
Organism: Dehalococcoidia bacterium; assembly: GCA_002724585.1. Taxonomy (GTDB): domain Bacteria; phylum Chloroflexota; class Dehalococcoidia; order Lucifugimonadales; family UBA3495; genus UBA3495. The sequence goes on from PBPE01000008.1 coordinate 17,418, forward strand.
AGACCCGTTGTTGCTCTTGCACGGAGCAAGTGGAAACAGGGGGCCCTTGCAATATACTAACAATCTGGCCGAAAACTACACGGTTTATCTACCCACCCACCCGGGATTTGGCGAGTCTGAAAAACCAGATTGGATTCAATCTGTAGCAGACATGGCCTCTTTTTATACCTGGTTCCAACATGAACTAGACCTGGAAGAA
>PBPE01000009.1 GCA_002724585.1 Dehalococcoidia bacterium
TACGGTAGGCCAGAAGGTGATGCGTGATCTTCGCAATAGATTGTTCAATCACTTGCAAAGTCTATCTTTAGGATTCTTCACTGACACTAGGACTGGAGAAATACAATCTAGAGTTTCTGACGACGTCGGCGGAGTGCAAAACGTGGTTACAAGTACTGTGACCGATATAATTTCGAATGTTGTAATATTGATCAGTACCGTTGTTGCAATGGCAATCTTATCGATTGAATTAACAGTAGTAGCTGTTGGTATAGTTCCTATATTCGCTGTAATCACCAAAAAGATCGGCGAACGACGTCGAATGGCATCAAGAGCTGTTCAAAAATCTACCGCAGATATGACTGCAATTACGCAAGAGACTTTATCAGTATCAGGGGTGATGCTTACCAAGCTTTTCGGACGGCAAAGTCGTGAAGCTAAGCGATTCACATCAGAAAGTCAGAATCTATCAGATTTAATAATACGTAGGGAAATGACAGGGCAATCGGTATGGGCGATCATGCAAGCATTTTTCTCGATTTCACCTATAATGATATATGTTTTAGCCGGCTATATGCTGACGGGTGTGGGAGATAAGGATATCTCGGCTGGGGTGATTGTAGCTTTTACAACTCTCCAATCCAGACTTTATTTCCCGATAGTTACTTTGCTACGAGTGAGTGTAAATCTGCAATCGTCATTGGCGTTATTTGAGCGTATATTTGGTTATTTAGATTTAGAATCGGATATTGTCGATTCAGATGCAGCTATAGTTCTTTCGCCGAGGCAAGTTTTAGGGCGAGTGCAATTTCAATCTGTTAGCATGCGTTATGAAGCTAGCAGATATTCTAATAATAAAGAAGTCGAAAATATTGCAGAGACGTGGGCTCTGGAAGATGTATCTTTCGATATACAACCGGGTCAGTTAGTAGCACTAGTTGGCCCTAGCGGAGCTGGTAAGACAACCATATCTTATCTTCTGACAAGATTATATGACCCAACGAAAGGATTCATAAGTATTGATGGGTATGATCTGAAAGATATTAAACTTAAATCTATCTCTGAGATTATAGGATACGTTTCCCAGGAGAGTTATCTCTTTCACGCAACCATAAAGGATAATCTACTATATGGTCGCCCTGACGCAGATGAACAGGACGTTTATGAAGCTGCCAGAGCTGCAAATATTCACCAGCGAATAATGGAATTTCCCGAACAATACAATACAGTGGTTGGGGAAAGAGGATACAGATTGTCCGGAGGTGAACGCCAGCGGTTGGCAATCGGTCGGGTGATTTTGCACCAACCGAGGATATTAGTACTAGATGAGGCAACCTCTGCGCTAGATACTGGTAGTGAGCGGCTTATTCAGCAAGCGTTACAGCCCCTCATGAAAGGTAGGACTACCATCGCTATTGCCCATAGGCTGTCTACGATACTCGCGGCGGATGTAATATACTTCATAGATCATGGCCGGATAATAGAATCCGGATCACATTCGGATCTTGTCAGTCGTAAAGGCTTCTATTACGAATTGTATCAGCAACAATTTATGGAACCGCAGCGCCACCCTTAGTTTGGTAACTTATAGGCCGCTTACGAATTACCCTTAGGATAATTCATGTTTAGCTGTTCTTCTTAACTCTGGGTATGACTTCTTTCCCAAGCAATTCTATCTGCTTTAAAACCTGACTCTGATCCATACCAGGCCACTGCATCCTGAATATTAAATAGTTAGCATCTAATTCTTGTTCGTACCGTTGAATTTCGCTGACGACTTCGTCTGGTGAACCGAGGAGGAATCTGTCCTTGGCTAGATCTTGATATGGTACAGAAAAGCTCTCCTCTCCTGGAAGAGCTTTGTCTTGACCCCAGTCGGCATAGGCTTGGTATTTCGATGCCAAATACGGTTCGCTTTCAATAAATGCGGTCTCTCTATTGTCGGCGATATATAACTCTCGCATCATGGGCAAGGTTGCGGGAACAGGGTTGTTGGCCCTAATTAAAGTCTCTTTGTAATCAGCCCACTGTTCGGATATCATCGGAATAGTGGCGTGTGGATTTATGATCCACGGGTATCCCCATCTGGCAGCGCGGCGAATTGCTACGCCGTTATTAGCGGCAACCCATATTGGTGGATGAGGCAACTGGACTGGCCTCGTAGCAGGCGTTATTTTAGGCACTTGGTAATATTTTCCTTGAAATTCTACTTCTTCCTGCCCCCATAGAAGTTTCATTATCTCAAGAGATTCCTTTAATCGTCCTACCCTTTCATGGCTTTGAATACCAAATGCTGTGTATTCTTCGTCTCGATAACCGAGCCCAACACCAAAAATGAATTTTCCGTTGCAAATTGCATCCATGGTTGCTACGCTTTCTGCTAATTCAACTGGATTGAGAAGAGGAACTAATATTATAGTGGCGGCAACCTCCATATCTCCTGCTTCTGCGGCTAATCGAGCTAGTAGCGGAAAGCTTGTGCTCATTTGGTACGGTGCAGCTAAATAATGCTGTCCGGTACATATTAAATCGAATCCAGCTTCTCTAGCTGCCCTCACTTGTTCTACACTATCTTGAATTTTCCCTGGCATTGACTCGCCCGGTAGATATTGGTTTGTGACGAAGAAACCTAATTTCATTTGACTCCTCTTTCAATTATTACTGTTTAGGGTCCCACNATNATATGTTTAGCTAATTTCAAATGCGTTAAATAAAGTATTTGGGCTAACATAAACACATAATTGACGGGTTTTCAAGTCTTGTCTAGGAATTGTATGTTAGTTAAACTTGCCCGAAAGTGAAATAGCNACTAAGGAAGGAAAGACCAAATGAAAATTGCTCGCTTTCGGGACGGCAAGAGGGTAGTGTATGGGGTTTTGCAGGAAGATAAGCTAATCGAGATACGTGGGAGTATATTTTCTAAATTTAGGATGACCGATACTGCACATGACCTATCAGGGGTTAAATTATTACCACCGACTGATCCCATGGAGATTTGGTGTCCNGGTCTTAATTTTTTGGAACACTTGGAGTTTGCAGGTCAGGTATTAGGGCAGGAGACTCCACCTATCCCNACTCAGCCTCAGCCTTGGAGGAAGGGTAGGAATGCCCTTACTGGTCCTAATGACCCNATTATTATACCGAGAGATTCCGANGGCGATGTTCATTACGAAGGTGAGGCTGTAGCTGTAATATCCAAAAATTGTCGAAGAGTGACGCCTCAGGAGGCCAGTAAGTTCATTCTCGGTTATACGTGTGGCAATGACGTCAGCGACAGGACGTGGCAAGGGAAAGATTGGTCATTCTGGAGAGCTAAGGGGGCCGACACTTTTGCTCCTGTAGGTCCTTGGATAGAAACTGATATTGATCCTACCTCACTGGATCTAACAGTAAGGATAAATGCAGAGCAAGTTCAAAGNTGTAATACTAGAGATATGCTGTTTACATTTCCGGAGATAGTGAGTTGCATCAGCCAGCAAGTTACATTAAGGCCTGGCGATTTGGTTTTTTCAGGAGCTACCGGGGTGACTGTTGCAATTAGGCCAGGGGACAAGGTTGAAGTAGATATACCTGGCATAGGTGTCCTGGAAAATAATGTGGAATTAGAATTTGATTCTAGCCATTAGGTCACCTGGTCAGATATTCTTATAGTGAGCACCATTAGGATTAAATTGAATCACCTTTTCGCATTGCTGAGTGGCGAGGGTTATGCAATCACTCTCGATCTGCGATGGGTTAACTGATACGCATAAAACAACCCATAGGCCNGATTGGGACTCTCTATCTAGTCTTGCTACAACTTCTCTATAGTTGTCATCCTGAAGTTGAATAGGTAACCCAGCGAACTTNCCTTCTAATGCGTTCAGGATTGGTACGGTAGCAGCAATGTAGTCAGCATGTTTTAACATTCCGAGAATATCATCTGGAAGTACAGGGAGTGTGCTGGTAACCACTGTGATAATTGTTACGGCCTTTTCTTGAGCGTTGAACGCTTTAATATATGCAAGGGTTTTCTCAATTTGTACAGCATGATTTGATTCGTGATTCGAGAATCGTTCAAGAAGCTCAATCATATTCAATGCAGGGAAAGTATTATACGTATTTTCTGGTGTTGCCTCTTGAACAAGTTGTTCTTCGGACAGTGACTCTATTAGCGCTCGAAANCGCCGAAACGTTTCGTCTAGGTGCGATATATCGGACTTTAATTTTTCTGCACGGCTGGTAAATGGGGGGAATAAATGAGAAGCTCCTTTTGAGATGGATTCAAGAGTGTCTACAAAGCCTTCCGAATCCAAATGTTTTATTACATCCCATACGGACCATCTAGTCCCTAAGAAAGCATCTTCTGGGTCCAAGCCCGACAAGGCTTCATGAAGTGCCTTATGGCCCTTGTCTAGGTTGTCTAAAACTTTCAGTTTTCTTTCGGAAAGCGTCAAACCTTCAGTAGTTGACATAANATCCTACAAAAGTTATTTATTGTCAGAGGCAATCATCTGNATTAGCTGTTCGGATATATCTGTGGCTGCTTTAGCTCCTTCAACTTCTTCTTCTTCACCCTTGGGTTGAGAGTAAACGAGTATTCTCAAATCCGGAACTCCCAGTGCGTTGCATTGGGCACGGGCGGCTTTTTCAAATACATTGTGTGATATGACTATTGCGGGCACGCCTGTCCTTTCTAGGTTTATACCGTCTCTCACGGAGCCGGATGTACATGAGCCTCAAGCACACACCCCGACTATAGCTAGGTNCGCGGAAGATAGGCTTTCTATATCCTCAGCTGATGCGGGTGCAAANGTGTTGGGTTTTACTATTTGCATAGTTTCAGTAGGTTCTAGTACAGATTTGATTTCGGATTCGAGATTGTTCCAGAATGGCAGAACAGATACATGTCCGTTGAACAGGAACGCTATTTTACCTCCTCTGGGAGTCAGTATCGGAGTGATGTCTGGATCAAACGTTGCTTCCTTGCCTATCGGGCTGTGCAATAGTATCTCGGACATGGATTATACCTCTCAGTTTTGTAAGTTACGGTTTTTTTATCTCTTTAGTTTGTAAGTGACCTCCGGCTTCCATCCAGCCATGTGTAACAGCACAAAATCCTGATCCCGAACCCCATCCTCCAGCAACTGTTATCAGTAGTTTTTCGGGCTCTCTTAATGCTGGCACCATAGCACTATCATCATTAGCGTCAACTACACTTGCCCAGTGGAATGGATGTCCAGGGTTTAAAAATTGGTTAGATTTCATTAATCCCACTGGTTTTACAGCCAACTGNGAGAGTTCTCGTCGGATACGGTCCTTATTATATCCTTCCATGGATAGCTTTTGTGCTGTCATAGGGCCGATAACGAGAAGGATCTGTCCTCCGCCATTCATGGTTGAACTTCCGGCGGTCGCGGTGCTATCCGCGATGACTTTCAGTATGTCAGTAGGAGATAAGATGTATCCGGATCCCGTTGCGATGTGATGAGGAGCTTCGCAAGCGAACACGGAAGCACAGGAATCGTCTTTTCCAAATCCCATCTCTTCGTGTATTGATTCCCACGGGTTATTGTGAGGATCTTCAGCAATACAAAATGTATATTTGCCCGGATGTCCAATTGTAGCTCTATCAATCTCTCCAGGGTATCCGCCGCCTAGGTTCCACAATATTAAACGCACCGCTCTACCTACGACTGCACTGGAGCGAGAGCCACCTCCGAATACGTTATCACCATAATTAAAGTCAAGTTCGTCGACTATTGGTCCACTTACTATGGTAAGAGGTGACACGCAGTTGGTAGTTGCCTGAACTCCGTTTAGATTAAAAGAATCCTCTAGCAATCCTTCTAAAGCTGCGATTACTACTGGCACGTGGTACGGTTTGCAGCCAGCCATCACACAGTTGATGACAATTTTCTCTATTGAAGCGATCCGGTTTTTTGGTGGCACTATACCAATTATTTCCTGTGGATCTCTACCAAGATATTCTAGAGCAGTGTTAACTAGAGCGGTGGTAGGAGGTATGACAGGTAGGCCATCCGTCCATCCTAGGTCATACATAAGCTCATGGGCATCCTCAAGGTTGCTGACCGATACTGGGTCTGTTATATCCATATAGCCTCCATGGTTATGCTATGTGCTGTCGATTGCTGTATAACGTGAGTGCGTTTCCCTTAGCTGCACATGGTGAATCGAATAGCCATTCTAAATTTGGTCAAAAGTTCAATAATTGTTCGAATGAATCTGCGCTGGAATGGGGCCCAACTATTGCTAGCTTGCATTTATCTCCGGATATGACTTTTTTAGCAACACGGTTTAAATCGTCAGAGTTGATTTGATCAATCATTGAGACGACGTGACTTACATCTAGGATGCGATTAGTCAGTAACTCTTGGGTTCCTGCCCATGATGCGATGCTTCTCGTATCTTCCATTCTGAGCAATAATCGCCCTTTAGTGTATTCCTTAGCTTTTGATAACTCTGAAGTTGAGATGGGTTCGAGCATGCTGTTAATGTCAGAAACGATACTTCTTACGGAGTCCTGTACTTTGGTAGGTTCGGTGCCGCAATAAATTACCAGTGATCCACAGTCTTTGTAATTATTAGTTGAACTTGATACGTCGTAAGCTAGGCCCTGGCTTTCTCTTAGGTTTTGGAATAATCTGCTACTCATCCCGTCCCCTAGAATACAGTTCAAAATTGATAATATAAACCTGTCAGGATCTTCTAACGAAAGTCCTGGTAATCCTACGCACAGGTGTGTCTGATCAGTTGATCGGTTATCTATCTTCACCTTTGGCGATGGATTTGTGTATGATACTCTTTCCCAGTCAAGACTTTCGTGGTGAGACCAGTTGTATGAGTCATCGTTAATCTGGTTGACTACTTCTATATGATCGATATTACCAGCTATTGATATCACGGTGTTATGAGGATTGTACTGGTGCTCCATATACGTTCTTACATCGTCCAAAGATATATTCTTTACTGTATCAATGGAGCCACCTACGTCCCGTCCCATAGCTTGATTCGGCCATAAACTTTCGTCGATAAGTAGATCGACCAGTTGACTTGGGTAATCATAAGTCATTCGGAGTTCTTCTTGAATAACTTCCCGTTCCTTCTCCATTTCTTCAGGGTCCAGGATTGGGCGCAGTATCATATCTAGTAACACGGCTAATGCTTGTTTATAGTGAGGTTTCGCAACTTTGCACCAAAACACTGTCATTTCACGATCAGTGCTCGCATTCATTATTCCTCCGACTCCTTCAATTGCTTCACTTATGAGTCGGGCTGATGGCCATTGTTCACTTCCCTTGAAGGGAAGATGTTCTAGGAAATGGGATAACCCCGCTAGTTCAGGGGATTCGTAACGAGATCCAGCTCCTACAGATATGAGTATAGCGACCGATTGTGAGTGACTTATGTTTGAAGTTAAGATTCTGAGCCCGTTATCAAGAATGGTTCTTTGGTACATGAATTCTCCAGAAAATACTTCTGCAGCAAGCTAAGGGTATGGTCTCTTATCTTGCTTTTCTGACTAATGTATTAGGGTGTAGATTCTAACTTTCTAGCCAGGAAACATCTCCATGAAGATCTTTGGGATGTGATTTGGATCTAAAAACTTCATATTGTTCTTTAGCGTTTGCAATATTTGTGTCATCTCCGTGGCCAGGATATACGTTTGTTTCAGAAGGAAGAGTTAGTAATTTGGACGTTATACTTTCCAACTCTTGTTCAAAAGCTTCAGGACTGCGCGATTTCCCTGGCCCACCTGGGAATAGTGTATCGCCAGAGAATAGATGTTTACCAATAAGATAACAGGTAGAGCCGTCGGTATGGCCTGGTGTCGATATTGCCTTTATCGACTGATTGCCGAACTCTATAGTGTCACCGTCATTTATCAGAAATGAAGGTTCTGATGGCAGGAGAGATGTATCATTCGTACCCACTCCCACCGGAGCATTGACGCTAGAAGTTATTTCACTGAAACCCAGTAAATGATCCTGATGTCCATGTGTTATAAGGATGGCCTTTATCTGTACGTTGTGTAATTCGCTTAATAACTTCTCCGGTTCAGCCGGAGTATCTATTATCACTCCTTCGTTCGTATCAGGACATACTACGATGTACCCGTTGTTATTGTATGGGCCCATGTTTATTTTTGTTATTTTGACTTCATCATCGTAGTGAATTGGCATATCATTCCTCCAGGTGTTATGGCTGCTTGGATGGATCGTATCAAAGACGCATTACTTAGTAAAGATGAAGGTGTAACCAAGTGTGTTATTACAAGATATTAGTATACTTTGAAAGTGTTAGTGCGGAGGTTGTTCGGATTAGTGCTTTTCAATCCACTACTGTTGTAAGTTCGTTCTTAGTGTGTAGAGATCTCATGTTAACGAGATTTTTAATGTATTTGCCAGTGTGGGAGCGCTTTTTCTTAGTGAGCTCCTCTGGAGTGCCGGTTGCAATAATCTTACCTCCATTGTGTCCTGCTTCAGGTCCCAAATCTATTACCCAATCAGAGTTTTTAATCAAGTCTAGATTATGTTCTATCATAACTATAGTGTTACCGTTATCAACCAATCTATGTAAGACTCTTAATAGCGCAGCGCAATCTTCAAAAGAGAGGCCGGTGGTAGGTTCGTCAAGCAGATATAATGTCTTTCCGGTGGCACGTTTGGACAGTTCGGTAGCGAGTTTGACTCTTTGGGCTTCCCCTCCAGAAAGAGTGGTAGCAGGTTGTCCAAGTCTAATGTATCCTAGTCCGACATCTCTCAGGGTTTCAAGTTTAGGACGTATACGTGGGAAATTCCAAAAGAAATCGAGGGCTTGATCCACTGTCATTTGTAATATGTCTGCTATGCTTTTATCTCTTAGAGTTACTTCTAAAGCTTCACGGTTGTACCGTCGACCTTCACATATTTCGCAAGGAACAGTCACATCTGGTAAGAACTGCATTTCGATTTGGATATATCCTTCGCCTTGGCAGGCTTCACAACGTCCGCCTTTTACATTGAACGAGAACCTTCCGGGTTTATATCCTCTCACACGCGCTTCAGGAAGGTTGGCGAAGAGTTCTCTTATCGGAGTGAAAGCACCAGTGTAGGTTGTGGGATTGCTCCTTGGAGTTCTTCCTATAGGTGATTGATCTATGTTTACAACTTTGTCTATATGTTCTATCCCTGTTATAGACATATGTGACCCAGGTAACTCTCTCGCGTTGTTCAGCACTTGAGCTAATTTTTTATATAAAACGTCATATATTAAGGTGCTTTTTCCCGATCCAGATACTCCTGTTACGCATACTAAACAACCAAGTGGGATATCTGTACTTATGTTTTTTAGATTGTTTTCTTTGGCACCTGTAATAGTTAGGTTAAGTCCATTACCTCGACGCCGAGACTCAGGTAAAGGTATGATTTTAGTCCCACTTAAATATTGACCGGTTAGAGATCTGGGATTTCCCATGATTTGCTCTATTGTTCCCGTTGCTACAACGTTTCCGCCATGTTCTCCGGCTCCCGGTCCCATGTCTATTATGTGGTCTGCAGATCTCATCATGGCTTCGTCGTGTTCTACTACGATTACTGTGTTACCCATATCTCTTAGATCAGATAAGGTAGTTATTAGCATGTGGTCATCATGTGGATGTAATCCAATCGTTGGTTCATCACACACATACAGAACGCCTGTTAATCCAGAGCCGATTTGTGTAGCTA
>PBPE01000010.1 GCA_002724585.1 Dehalococcoidia bacterium
GCTCCACCAGCGCATCCGTCGCTGCTGCTTCCTGCTGGCGCTGCAACTCACGCCGCTGCGGATACCACTTCTCCGAAGCACTGAGCGCTGTGATGTGCCTGTATGATGCGCCGTGCTTCTCGGCAAGGGCACGCAAGGTAATATCACTGCTGAGGAACTCCCGCCGCATCGCGGGCACGTCGAATCGTGGTTTCGCTGCCATGCCACCTATGAGTGTAACACCTCCCCGCCATTGGGTAAAACCGTCCGCACACTTTCCGCACGCAAATTCGTTCCGGTTCTTTCCCTTGAACGCCCGCCCGTCCTTTTTCGAATACCCCCTTGAAACAGCACATTATGCCTGATATACAGACCTCAAGAGACATGAAAGGAACACAGCAGACCACCCCATCAACCGATTCGAATCCTGTTCCTACCACCACCATTCATTATTTCCTTACTACAGAGCTTGCCAATTGGGCTTTTTTCGATTCTGCGTGAAATTTTTCACCTGAATTTTTTTTTTCTTCATGGTTTAGTTCATAAAAACGCTATTTTTTACATTCTAAACGGTTCTTTTCGCAGAATAACCCCATTTTCCTCGCATTGGTATATAATTTGCTAGCACTCATCCACATATGGTGCGAGCCTATGTGTGCGGGTTTTATTAAGAAAATACAGACCAACTGAATTCATTGAAAATTATGAAAAACTATAAATCGAATAACAAAGGGGGATTCACCCTGATTGAGTTGCTTGTGGTCATAGCGATCATTGGTATTTTAGCAAGTATGCTCCTGCCTGCGTTAGCCAACTCCAAGAAAAAGGCCGCGCGAGTCAAGTGTGTTGCCCAACTGAAGAGTGTCTCACAGGTCATAATTGGGTTTGCCAATGACAATAACAGCAGAACCCCATGGTTGATGGATGAGCGGAGTGGAACCGCCCTGTACAGGGTAATCGACAGCAGAAATCCGAAAAAACTAAAGAAGAACGCTAGAGGGCGAGTCAACAATACCGGGCACTGGACCCACGCCCTTGACATCACTCGCTTATGGCATCCTGAAGTCGGTGCCGGTGGTCTTGAATCGATCAAGATGTTGGCGTCACCCTGCGATCCGGAGGTTCAAGGTGCAAATGACGCGGAAGCAGAGCGGTTAAAAACCCACAAGAAGAGAGGACAAACAATGGGATTTAGCTCCCCGAGTCCTGATGGGACCGCGTGGGGCCGTAACGTCGTTCACCAGAATGCCCAGAGTTATGCAATTCACATGGGAGCAGACGTTCAAAAACCACAGACAATGGTAGCGGTGACTCGCAACTTCAGGGGCGTTGGAGGTTACTCATTCCGGTATCCGGGTGGAGTTCTGAATAAAGGAGCTGCATACGCCCCGAGGGCAATTCGTGTTGAAAATAACAATCGATTAAACAAAGTGCAGTTTATTGGCGTAGGCTTTCAACAGAACTTATACCAACAGTCTTTCTACCAGAGGTCTGACATGGCAGGACTGGATGCTGGGCAGGGGAATGTTGCTTTAATTGATGGTTCTGCCGGGCAGCATAATGACGCCTCATTCAAGCAGGCGGCAGCGTCTCACTACCACGAAAAAGGAGGCGTTACCACAACGGCCAGCCAAGTCCTGACCCGTCCAATTCAGAATAAAAACGGAAACCCAAAGAACTTCTAATCTAGATCTAATCTAAACAAGAATAGCGCTCTTTTGAGCGCTATTTTTTTTTGGAAAAATTTGATTGAACCTCGACGCCTGGAAGAGCTTTTTCGAGTGCCTCAATTCCCTTTTTACTGGCAGGCGTTCCCATTAAATTGATGAACTTGAGGTTCTCTACTTTCTTTATCTCCTCGGTATGCTCCTTGAGCCATGCATCGGTTGCATTCTGGGAATTGGCAAAATCTATTGTGACAATCTCATTATCATCATCATCGATATCGTGAGACAGTCTTCCTCCAATGGCCTGCAATTTCTCCGCAACTAGCTTCTCATCCTGGGTAACATCACCCAATTCCTTAACCTGAGTTTCTCCGCATCCCTGAGCGACGAGGAAAGTCGCTCCAACAAAAAGTTTCAATATGGTCGTTTTCATCTTCGTCATTCGGAAGGAGTCGTTCATGAGAAAGATGAAGTCAAGCTTGGAATAAAACCTGATCTAAATTAGTGACTTTGTTACGAAATAATTTTCCAATGTGCCGAACCCAAATCCCCGTTTTTTTCACTCGTGTATTGCGCATCGATTCAGTACCGAACATCATGTCGGCGCGGACCATGGGATGGTTCGGTAAAATAGGACCTCTCTTTAAAGAAAAACCTTATCAGTTCGCAATCAGCTTATACTTTCTCGAATCCTAAACAACTACACGTACACGATGTGACAGCAGGACAACCACAAGGTAACTCACAGGAAAAGCCAGACCCGCTTGTTGAGGCCATCGAGCGACGTAATGGTAAGGTGGAAGGTGCGCTAATGGAATTGTCGCGCCGTGTGGAATATAACGACGAGGCAAAACTGACGTTGGTCTATTTCCGATATGGCATCAAGGTCACCGATGACGGTTATGCACGCCTAAAGGAAGTCGAATCCTTAGAAGCACTAGATATCACGGATAGCGGCATCACCAACGACGGATTGGGACACTTGGCAGTACTACCCAACCTTACAGAGCTGATCTGCGACGTGACCGCCGTGGGTGATGATGGTCTGCGTCATCTCGTGGGTAACGAGAGTATTAAGCGTCTTTCTATAGCTGCCACAAAGGTAAGTGACATCGGCCTGCCCCACTTGGCGGAGTTGAAGCAATTGGAATCTCTCAACCTGTCCGGCACTAACATCACGCAACGCGGATTGAAGAATCTTCGCGATTTGACCGCTCTCACGTTTCTAGACTTGAGCGAAAACAACATTCGCGACGAAGGGATCGAGCATCTTCGTAAGCTCGAAAACCTAGAGCATCTCACACTCAATGACACTCGTGTATCTGACGTGGGAGCCCGCCATCTGAAGGGATTCGAGCGCATGAAATACCTAAACCTCAATCGGACTTTTGTTACCGACCAAATGATCGCGCAACTCATTGAGTCGATGCCTTACACGACCATCAATCANTAGGCGNAAAANNNTTGCGNCANGGGANCGCANCNANTAATTTAACNCCCCCTAACNCANNACNCTGCCNNTNGCAGTNCACANCCGATCCATGAGNGCNATCTGCAAANCCATTGTCGAGNCNAANCTNTTCAACAACTTCATCTTGGGNGTNATCCTNCTTGCCGGNGTGGTNGTTGGNTGCCAAACNTANCCAGANNTGGAANANCAATACGGNANCCTTCTGACCGGNCTAGACCGNTTNATTCTCGGTATATTCGTCCTAGAGATNATCTTGAAAATGGTCGCGCAGGGCAACCGACCATGGAACTACTTCAAAGATNCATGGAACGTGTTCGACTTTGTCATTGTGGTGGCCTGTCTGATTCCAACCGATTCCGGAAACTTCGCCGCTGTCCTGCGCCTCGCCCGCGTGCTGCGCNTATTACGGCTAGTCACTGCCATCCCACGGCTTCAGATACTCGTGGGCGCTGTCCTGCGAAGCGTGCCATCCATCGGCTATGTGTTTCTCCTCGCCCTAATGCTATTTTACATCTACGGCTGCATGGCCACATTTCTCTTCATGGAGAACGATCCCCTNCACTTCCGCAACCTGCAAACATCTATGCTCTCTTTGTTTCGAGTGGTCACACTCGAGGACTGGACTGACATCATGTATATCAATATGTACGGCAGTGACGCTTACGTGGGCTACGAGGCATACGATGACTGGATCAAACAGGAACTAGGCATGGAACGAGTGTCCAAGGCCATGCCACTGGGTGGCGCAATCTTCTTTGTGAGCTTTATCCTCACCGGCTCAATGATAGTTCTGAACCTATTCATCGGCGTAATGCTTACAGGCATGGACGAGGCGCGGAAAGAACAAGAGCTGACAGAATTGGCGCAAGGTTCAAAAGACGCTGAACTTAAGGACGAACTGAAGAGCTTGGAGCAACAACTGTCCTCCATCAGCAAACAACTAGCGATGCTTGGACAAAAAGCCGACTCAAACGCCTCCAAACTATCAAAGCTAAGCCAAGGGAATATTAAGGATATATAATGTTTTTATACTTATTTATTTTTCCCGGATTTTCCTGCTTTTCCTTCGCGCTTCATGTGTACCAGGACTAGGCTGATATCGGATGGGGAGATACCGGAGATGCGGGTGGCTTGGCCGATGGTTGCGGGTTGATGATGGATGAGCTTTTGGCGAGCCTCATTGCGTAGTCCGGTTATGGACTCATAATCCAGCCATGCTGGAATTTGCTTTTCCTCCATGGATCGGGCTTTTTCGACTTCCTGCTCCTGCCTCTCTATGTATCCCGCATATTTAATGATGATCTCAACTTGTTCAGCGATCTCTTGAGGTAACGAGGGGTTGTGTTGAGGGAGACCGAAGTAGGTCATCTCGGGTCGTCTAAGTATTTGGCTAAGTGGTGTGGCATCAATATGGATTGAGTTTAGCCGATCCACTTCTATTTGGATGGCGGATTGTTTTGATTTAAATTGAGCATAATTCCTACTATTAAGTAATCCTATATCGTTACCGATATCTGATAATCTCATATCTGCGTTGTCTTGGCGGAGCATTAATCTGTATTCGGCGCGGCTGGTAAACATTCGGTAGGGCTCGGTTGTGCTTTTGGTGATTAGATCATCAATAAGGACGCCAATGTAAGCTTGGTCGCGCTGAAGAACGATTTCAGGTCTTGATTGGACGCGCCTCGCGGCATTGATCCCTGCCATTAAGCCTTGCGCGCCGGCTTCCTCATACCCTGAAGTTCCGTTTATTTGTCCTGCAAGATAGAGATTACGACAAGGCTTGGTTTCGAGAGTGGGATGGAGCTGATTGGGATATGCGAAATCGTATTCGACAGCATATGCGGGACGGAGGATCTCGGCATTTTCGCAGCCACCAATCGTTCGGATTATCTCGATTTGAACATCGAATGGAAGGCAAGTGGAGAACCCGTTCACATAGATTTCGTCAGTGGCCATGCCCTCGGGCTCGAGAAAGATTTGATGGCGAGGCTTGTCAGAGAATCGAACAATTTTGTCTTCTATGGATGGACAGTAGCGAGGGCCGACACCCTCGATATCTCCCGAATACATTGGAGATTTGTGGAGATTATCACGAATTATTTTGACTGTCTGGTCGT
>PBPE01000068.1 GCA_002724585.1 Dehalococcoidia bacterium
CGTTTCCGTCGTTGTCCTTGGCTGGCACATCGTTAATACGCCACTCGTAGTCGGTGGTACTCTCACCATCAGTTTGCACCACCCACGAACTATCCCCATAATCTTCACAAACATCACCCTCCGAGTTCTTGTACTCACTTTCAAGACTGAGTGTGACTGTCACTCCTTTAAGATGTTCTTCTCCGGGTGTTCTGTCGCCTGATTTTTCCCAGTCAGCCCAGGCGTAACCGTAAACATTTCCAAATTCTTCGGGTATACAAACGGGAACGTCTGGACAGTTCATTCCATCGTTCCAGGCTGTTTCAGCCGACTCTGCAACCTTTTGTATCTCAGCTGTTTCATTTACTAAATCAATTTTGTCAAGCGGGACCTCGTAAACGCCGTCTCCGTTGTTTGCCGCGAACAATATTCTGCCGTCATAGTTCCATGCCGCACCAAAGGCGCCATCGGTCGGACTGGCTGAACCGTCAGAGGTTTTTACCTTTATTACCCAATCCCCAGTCGGGTTGTCGTATCTGTATATGTAAAGCAAGTCGTCCCGAAGACCCATCGCATAACTACCTTCTCCGTCACCGAAGTCATAAACGATGGTTGTTATATCTGAAGTTGGAGCTTGAATATTTTCGAGTGTCGGAGTCCAGTTAGACATGTCAGGTACTTCTGAACGGTCTTCGAAACCTGGAAGATTTTTGATTTCAGGCAAAACACTCAGTGACTTCGAGGTGTTCTGTGTCCAGACAAAATTTCCAGCTTCGTCGACATCACCTGATGCTGACATTTCAGGTAATTTCGCCACAAAATGAACATTATTTTCATCAAAACGGACAAGGTAGGCCGAACTACTGCCGGTGCTCATCATTGCGTAAGCTTTGCCGTCAAACTTGTTTATTCCTGCCGCGTTCAAACCGTTGAATTTAGGGGGTTTACCAAATGGAATCGTATAAATCTCTCTGTATTCACCTGATGATGGATTGAGTTCTTTGACTTCGAAACCAACATTTCTTACACCCAGAATTTGAATCAAAGTGGGATGATTAGAGCAATCAAACGGTTCTATTTCTATATTCGAGCAAGAGATCACTTGCTCGTCTATTACTGGCTTATATGAAGAGCCATCAGCGCCGGTCAGCGTTGCCGAATATGTAGTGCCTTTCGCCTCACCAACAGGTAATGGCCAATAAGATTTTTCTTCCACATTAGGAGATATTTCCGTGTTTATGATTTCTTTAGCTTCAGCGCCGGGTCGGGTTTCAGTCACAATGAGAGTTGCTGGATAATCGAGATTGCTGTTATCGACAATGATACTCAGCTCCATAGCAGCACAGTCTTGAACGAGATCAAGTTCGGGTACATAACAATCAACTTCAACCTGAACTAGAACCGGTTCCACTCCTTCTAATGATCCGCCTGCAGGTCGGACACTCAAGTACCAGATGAGACCATTTATCCCAGGGAAACTTACTCTTATACTTTCTCCGGCTTTAATTTTTGTGGTGTACTCCGTGGGACCTTCGTCGCGTGAATCCCATAGCGCATATTCAACATCCATATCTGAAGCAAAATTATTTACTTTGAGTGTCACCTTGGGGCCTGAATCGGTGCATTCAACAGTGATTTCAGCATCTGCTTCGAACCCGCCTGGGCAGGGTACGAAAGATGACGCTGGGCCGGTATCTAGCTTTCCTCTATCGGACCATTCCTGATCGCTGAGGATGTCGCTATCTTCGGCTGTCCAGTTCAGCAACCATGTCTCGTTTTTATCTGCATCTATTTGCTGTGCTTCCTGTTCACCTGGTCCTAAAAACGGTCCTGAATCGCTTCCCTTTTCAGTCTCATAATCAAAACTGACTGAAACATCAGAGTTGTTTTTAAAAATGACTGTCACTTTCGGTGGTTTTGTATTGCAGTCGATGTCACCTAGCTCTACTTCTACGTCGAATCTTGGACAGTCAATAGTTTCAGACTTGACTATCGTTTCATACAAGCCTTCATTCTCCGCCGCTACCACACGTACTTCGAAAACTTCACCGTGTTCTCCAATGGAGGTCAAAAGTGTAGCCCTGTCGTCACCAGCGGGAACATCGCTCGGGTTGCCCACTGCCAGATTGTCCCCGTCGGTAACCTTTACTATCGCTTCAACTTCCGATTTAGAGTTATCTACGATTATGGTTAAATCCACACTCGGATTGTTAAATCCGTTGTAGGTGCATTGCAGCGTTACGGTAATCTCTGGTTCAAATACTTTCGGGTCGCCGTCAATCACACCTGCGTCAGCTCGATGTTCTTGTTCATCCACATTTAGAGTGAAAGACCCTGAAACTCCAATTGATCCTCCTTGTGGATCGACATCAGAGTCCATTTCTGAACTTATGACTTTTCCCTCTGGTTCGTCATTTATTTTTTCTGTATAACCTGCGGGTTCGAAGCCTTCTGGCCATTCTGCGTTCTTGTAATCAAACGTAACTTGCCATTCAATCTTGTTTCCAGTTTCAGAAAAGTCTTCTACGTGGACGTCAGCTATGTACCACCTGTAATTACTTTCATCGGTACCACTGTTGGGGTCTACTCCGGTAACAGCCTCTCTCTTGTATTCACCCTTGGGGATGTTCACCGTGCCGTCGGCGTTCAGAATGTCTGAAACATTAGATAGGACTACTTCGACACCTTTCACGTGATCTTCGTCACCGCCATCGATCTCTGTGCGTTCACCGTCTTTGTTGCTATCAACCCAGACGTAGCCGTATACATCTCCACATGACTGATCACATTCTGGAATTTCCACACAGTTGGTGTCGGATGAATTTGTTTCAGAATGGTAAGGAGACTTCACCCCTTGTTTCTCAGTCCCTTCTTTTGAATCAAAAACACTGTCTTCTGGAGGAGTTAACTTCCAGTCGAAATACCAAGTGCTATCTTCCGGAAACGGAACTGGTCGCCATCGATCCTCATCTCCTGCTGAGAATTCATCTTCTGCTGGCCAATTAAACCCTTTACCATCAAATGGTTCTTCATTTACATAAAGCCATAATTCGAATTTGCCACCAACAGTGGACTCCAAGTTGTTAAATGTAAAAACCATTTCAGGTTTATTGCTCTCACTATTACATTCGACCTTGACGGTAAATGTTGGGTCAAATTTTTCTACTATGCAGTTTGTGGGACTATCTTTAGACGACGGTTTATGAACATCACCTACTGCATCAAAAATAGAACCCTCCGGTGGTTTTACTTCCCAGGTAATACTCCACTTAGCATCTTCATCAAGCTCAATCGTGACTGAGCTTGTTTCACCTTTTGCAACTGTTTTCTCTTCCTTTTTAGTTGTTCCATCAACTGTGAGACTGAAAGAGGCTTCACTCGTTGAATCCGAATTGTCTAAAGTAACTTCGACCTGTGGGACCTTTGGCGTTTCCTCTGAACACTTGTAGACAAAAGATACTTTAGGTTCAAAACTCGGTGTTACCTCAACCTCATCACACGTAAGTTCATTCAGAGTGTTGTGGTTGGGTTCAAAAAGTATCTCTTCGTCGGTATCAGCATTTCGGACTTTGACTTCCCATCTTTCACCCCACTTAACTTTTCCTTTTTCAATGTGGGGGTCATCTGCCTTCGTGTTACCGCTTACAGTCACTTCTTCCCAGTCCCATAGGTTGGCGTTCTCATCAGCAGTCACGTCCGGACCATCTCCATCATCCACCGTGGCGTGTATCTTGAAGGATTTACTACTTGGACTAGGGTTCGAAATTTTGATTAGGAAATACGCCTCCCCAACGAGTGTGCTTTTGCCGTTTCCGTCCTTTACGTATTCACACTCAGCGTTAATGACGTTTATAGGACCCAAGCTGAATTCGGTAAATGGGCAACCACCACCGTCGTTGTTCGAAGTTGGAATGCTTGGACCGATTTTATTTAAAGAGAAAACACCGTTTGTGTGTAAAAGCTCATACATACCAGCATTTTTTTTAATTCTGTTTCCGTTGTTCGAGAAAAACATTCTGGTTGGCTTCTCTGAGTTCTTACTGGCTTTGAAACTGTAGGCGGCTCCATATTCGCCTACGCCGTCTGAGCTATTGACCGTCTTTACAACACTGTTCCCGTTGAGATCAGAAAGATACACTTCCAGAGTTCCGGGGTCTTGCTTTTTCTTTACTTCCCTTACCACCACGCCGACCGCATAATAGGTTTTAGTACCTACTTCGATACCTTCACTGACCCAAACAAAATCCTTCACAGCTCCTGGCTTCTCTTTTCCCCATTCAACGTCAGATACTGTTAATGTTTCTAGATTAATTTTTTGCGGTATCTTGTTTCCAAATCCGTTTGAAAGTACAGCAAATGGCTTTCCACCTATTTCAACGTAATTTCCAACGTTATAGTTCTTATTCTCATTAGCTTCCAACTCGGTAGATAAGACCTCGAAGGTGCCCTTGTCCGGGAACACCTGTACAAACTCGTGATCTCCGTCCGTCTTGTTGTGTGATGCAAAAACTCGTCCATCAGGATCGACCACCAAGGCGTTTAAGTTGCCTTCAACATCGTCTATATAGTTCTTATCGGTATAGCCTCCTAATGTCTTATCAGGATTAATGAGGGCGGGATCATAGGTTGCAATGTAGTTTTTGTCCTCCTTTTGAATGACCTGATAAAGAGCCGCCCCACCATCAGTTGTTCTA
Source organism: Dehalococcoidia bacterium (assembly GCA_002724585.1). Classification (GTDB taxonomy): domain Bacteria; phylum Chloroflexota; class Dehalococcoidia; order Lucifugimonadales; family UBA3495; genus UBA3495. The sequence continues at coordinate 4,674 of PBPE01000068.1, forward strand.
CATGGGAGGCCTTCGTCTTTTATTTTCGAATGCAACCCATCCACTTGTGGATCGTCAATCGATATAAATTTTTGACGTTTAGCAACATTGTGAGATTCTGGAAACATTTTTCCTGGTGTGTCTGGTTCAACTGTTTCTGCGGCTTGGGCTACGCCAACTGGTAGGACGAGGGTTGATGCGAGGAGAGCGAAACCTATAAAGAGTCGAATCATATTTACGCTCTTACGGGCTTGGGAGGTGAATCGTTTCATCATGCTGCACCCCTGCATGATGAAACTGCGAAATCAACGCTCTGTATTGACATACGAAGGAACTCTTCAGAGGTGATGCTTCCCAACGCCCATGAATAAAGAGCGCCTTGGAAGAAAGTGTGTGTCAGGCGGGCTAGTTCGCTATGTGAACCGTTGATCTGTTCGGTTTCTTTGGCAGTTTTGAAGAGTTCCTTGCAGTCGCTGAAAATTTTCCTGTCGAACCAGCTTCCGTGTGAAGCGAGATCAACTGAGATGGCGATACTTGGAACAGCAACGTCGGCTTGATCGCAGATGTGCTCCCCGACTGTTTTGAAATATAACCTGACTAGTTCTATACCGGAAAAGTCTTTGGAGATTTTTTCGAACTGTTTAAAAGCGGTTTGGATTATGTCTTCTGAGATGGCGGCGAGAATATCTGGAAGAGCGTTGGGGAAATGATTGTGAATGGTCGCAGTTGAACAGCCTGCACCGTCGGCGATGTCGGCAACTCTTAAAGAGTCGACATCGTTTGAAGCTAATAAAAGACGCGTTGCATCAACTATGCGTCTATGTTGCTTCGCTCGTTCTCGCGCAGCCCGAACAGCACGACCATCGTTGACCGTTTTCCGGCCATCCGAAGTCATTACATCCGTAGCCCGCCGCCCGACGTGCAATTACTTCTCCGTTCACCTAAGGCCTACTGATTGCCACCTAACTTCCCCTCGTCCAGTAAGCGATCCGTATACCTTGGTTAGACACAAGTCTAATCAAAATAAAGTCCCGTTTCTGTGATCATTTCAAGGGTTTCGGGGTATTTTTATGTTTTCCGGTTTTACGGTGTTTTTTAGTTTTTTTTACTGATTTTTCAGGGTTTTAGGCTGTTTTTCTATTTTCAGCAGTTTTCCGCTCATTTTCGTGAAAATATGCGATTTTTTTGTTGATATTAAAGGGTTTTCGATTTTTTTTAAAAAATTTCACTTTTTTTGCCAATTTTTGTCAAAAATTAAGTTTTTTGAGCAATTTTTATTCGTTTTTGCTTTCTCCACCATGTGCTAATCGTTCACCTGAAACCATGGGGTCTTCGGAATATGGGTCTGCTTTGACTGCTTTTTCGAATCTTTTTTCAGCGAGCATCGGTGTTTCACCGTTTTCATCAATGATGTCGTACTTTCTTCCCAGTCGTGAGGTCCAATGGACCCTTCCGGTCATATTCATAAGTTCCGGATCTGTTGCGACTGCTGCGACAACCCGTCCGACATAGATCGGCGTTTCAGCTCCTTCTAACGCAACCTGTGTACCTGCAGCTGCCTGGTCTTCAATGAACTCGGTTCTAGTCGGCCCCGGCCGTAGTCCCACTACAGCAACTCCATGGTCGATCAGTTCGAATCCAAGGTCGTGTGTCATCCGGTCTAAACCTGCTTTACCGATGCTGTATGCGGCATTGAAAAGGTATGTGAGCCCCGCTGGGCTTGTAATGTTAGCGATCATCGTGTTTTCGCGACCTATGAGGAGAGGCGCAGCACTGTGTGACGCGACGTAGTGCGCACGCAGACCTATACCTACCTGATCGTCCCATATCTGCAAGGGGTGCTCCCAGAACCCTCCAGTCCATGCTGGCGTGTCGGGAATTTTGAACACGTTGTTTACGAGAATGTCCAACCCTTCTTGTTCGCTTTCTACTTGTTTGAAAAGTTCTTGAATCTGATCGTCTTGGAAGTGGTCGACTTCAACTGCGATACCTTTGCCTCCTAATTTGGTTACAAGTGCGGCTGTTGTGTCGATGCTCCTGTCGCCCTCCCCGCGCGTTCGTCCTGTCACGTAGACAGTTGCCCCTTTTTCACCGAGTGCTATTGCTATTCCTTTTCCAATTCCTCGGCTTGCGCCTGTGACTACAGCGACCCGATCTACTAACCTGCCACTCATATGTTCCCCCTTTTGGAGATCTTCGTCTTGCGAATAAAAATACCGGTTAGACGGTAGAAAGCAACAATTATGCCTGTTCCATTGATTCTCTTGCCTCCTTCTGAAGGAAAATCTTCAGGTGGAAATTCTCCTCCTTGGTCAAAAACCAGTCAGTCTTTTCCTGAACTTGAATCAGCTAGAAAAGACGTAATTAAAGCTTTAAAATCAGCTATGAAAGCACCTATTGCGGAGCGTTCAAAGCTTTTAGGGGTCGGTGAATCGAAGACCGGCGAGGCAACGAAAGCGAATCTTTCAGTGGGCACAACTAAAACGCTCCCTGCTATTGAGAGATACACAGGGGTCCTCTATGACGCTCTGGATTATGGAACTCTTTCATCGAAATTGAAAAAGAGAGTAGATTCGCAGGTGGTTATTTTTTCTGGCTTGTGGGGAGTTGTGCGATCTGGGGATCTCATTCCTGACTACAAACTAAAAATGGGAGCGAAACTCCCCTCGCTGGGCAAACTGTCGACCTTCTGGAAACCTCTGATCTCAGAAAGTCTTACCGGTGCCGCTTCTGGTGTTGTCTGGGATCTTCTACCTAATGAGCATTCAGCTGCTTGGGATTCTTCAATTTCCGGCCGGAGGATCAGGGTGAGTTTCCTCGATGATGTAATGAAAGACAAAAAACGTACTCTGGTGACTGTTTCCCATTGGAACAAGCTTCTGAAAGGTTCGCTTGTTCGTTTCATCGCTGAAAGTCAGGTTGATGACCCATCCGGTTTGAAAGGTTTCAAACATCCAGAGGGGTACGTCTATAAACCCAGCTTGAATGTTGAGGATAGTTCCTTAATCGATGTTTTTCTTGTAGCTAAACGTTGAGAACCTAGGGCTTATTGATGCCTAGGCTTTCCACTAGTTTTTCTGGCATGTCCGCTGGCCATTTCGAAGGATCCAATGCGAGACGGAATGTGAAATAGGCTCCGACTAGCATCGCTGATGCGTAGTTAATATCTATGGTGTCAGAAAGCATTCCTGCTTCTTTCAGCTTTTCAAGTGCCGGTCTGATCAGCTGCATGTGCCTGTTGCGTGTCATGTTCTCACGAATTAGATGACGAACTTCATCGGCTTCGTCTGTGTCCATGATCGCAAGTGCCGGAATGGTGAAAGCGTGAAGGGAGGATACTGAATTGTGTACTTCTCTGACTGCGAAAACCAGATCGTCATATGGGTCATCTGTGACTCTTACCTTGGTTTGAGATTCTGAGACTTTGCTTACGTGTTCGAGAATGGCTACGAGCATTTCTTTTTTGTCACGAAACCTTGTGTAGACCGCTCCTGGTCTAACCTCTGCTCTTTTAGCTACAGAAGCAAGAGTCATCGGTCCGTATCCGTTCTGATGAAACTCGTCAGCAGCGGATTGAATGATTTTTTCGTCTAATTCTTCATCTCTTGGTCTAGCCATTTTTCTTTTTTCCCCTTGTTTTAAACGATTTTAGCATAAAAAAAAGAATTTACGCAATTTATTTACGAAATATGTTGCACGAAATGAGTTTACGCTATATAGTTTCGGTTATGAGTTTACGCAAACTAATTTGGATATCGACACTGCTAACAATAGCCACAATAGGCTTCTTCAGCTTTAGTGCAGCAAATACAGCTGAAACAGCTCAAAATCTGACCGTGCATCTCGAAGATAACTCCTCCGAAAACAGCTGGACAAAAAACCTACGAGACACAAACTGGCGTGCATACCTCTCCCCCGAGGTAAAAAACACTCTCAACATCGAAAACACAAACGCTCCTTCAAACCCATACGCAGCGCTCCACAACTCAGGAGTAACCCCGATGGTTTCAACAGAGAACGGAGTTGCCTTGTGGGGCAACTGCCGAACCATAAATGCCTCAACAATCTTCGAATCCTCACTCCCACAAAAAAATGAACTTTTCGATGTGGTAGACGGAGTTACAGAAGTTGTCAGCGGTTACACAGGGCTACAGGTATCTCACTCAAGCACCTACAAGTCAGTGCAAATAGATCACACAAATCTTCCATCCCCTGAAAAGGGTTCGATACTTATCATCTGGGTATCAAGAGATTCAGAAGCACTTTCCTCACAACAGTTAGGAACCACTGAAGTGTGGCACACAATCGAAAGTGACGGAACCCCAACAATCACAAGAGCACGAATTCTACTTTCAGAAAAAATCATCGAAAGATACGAC
>PBPE01000069.1 GCA_002724585.1 Dehalococcoidia bacterium
ACAGTGTAAATTACCATCAACACCAACATTGGTATCTGGCTACGTAAGGCTTGACTAGAATCTTTATACATAGCCAAGGCCTTTACATGTGATAAATAGACAGCTATCACATGTCCTACAACAATGGCTATCACAGAGAAGAACCAGATAAAACGAGCATTAGTAACATTTATATTAATCAAGTAATCAGCTGTACCGAATATATCCCAATCGAACCCAAACGGGTCAGAAACAAGCGGGATTATTTGTTGACCTTGAATAAGCAAGTACGCCAGAAAGTGAGCGTAATTATAAGCCAACGCAATGGGAATTAACGTAAATACAAACGACCTCATCACATAATCAGGGGAGTATGGCCGATCTAGTACTACATTAGCTATAAAGACTGAAACTATCTTGTATACCGACAAAAACGCGGCAAAAGATATTATCAAACCTAGTGTATTGGCGATAGTTATTCCATTAATAAAAGGCGAAGTCAAATTAGGCAATAATATGATAAAGAAGCCTTGGATAGCTGACCATTCCGGTGTAGCACTAAATCCATCGAAAGTAACAGAGGCTAATAACATCATGATCATTGCAAGCACACTGGGTCTAACCGTGCCACTAATGTTCAGTCCAACTGCAGGTGGACGTATATTCAAATGCTTTGAATCAGAAAAATACATACATTCGTAACAATTTACACATTCCGATTGTGATTCTTTGCATTCTTCAGAGCCACATGATTTGCAGACACCTTTTTGATTTTGACTTACTTCAAAGATTGAGAATCTACTCAGAAGATCAAAAACAACTGAAAATACTTCACAGTTCCTAAGCCACATATACTTACCAAATATAAACATTCCTATAAATGTGTATATTGAATACAATAGAACAAGGAATCCTAAAGCCCGTGGGTTAGAACTTTCCATAAAGGAAGTTTCTATCCAAGCAAATATAATGAACATAATCAAGGCGGGCCATAGGCTCCATCTATTAGGATAATCACTTATCGCGGCTAATCTTTCGCCTCGGTTCGTAACCTTATAGATATTCTCAAACCACCCAAAAATAATCTTCCATGGATTGGTTAATTCCCAGACATTACCGATAAGGGCAACAACGAATCCAAAGCCAACCCACCATATCACCCACACAAATGTAGGCGCGAAATTCTCTACTCCTCTAGTCGTGCCCAGCAGGCTAGAACTGAGCAATAATAAGAAAACCAACACGGCTCCGACATGTATGCCCCATGTAATAGGTCGAATGATTGTTAACCAAGTCCGGTCATTACTAATGAGAGACAACCTAGGATATCTGAGAGATTCAACTGTTCCCTTTAGCAGCATGCCCACCATCAAAAACGACACCATGATAGTTACCGCTCCACCAAAAATAAAAAAGCTAAGCGGTATAGGAACTGCGTAGCGCGCACCCAGGCCGTGCGCTAAGAGCGATTCAGGAGTAAAAATGGTAACGCCTAACGCTAGTATTACTGCAATCAACATTGTAGATCTCATCTACACATGACCTCTTTGAAAAATTGGATGGTCTTTATTTGTGATCATTCTACTCTGTCTCTTTGAAAGTCTTAATATAGTTAATAACATTCCATATGTCTTTACTAGAAAGAACTTCTCCAAAGCTAGGCATTTCAGTACCATTTATGCCCTCGGATATATAATCATATAAGTCCGAATCAGAATGCAGCGGCACATGCTCTATTAAATTGGCAGCAGGGACTTTAAGTTCTGTAGTCAGAGGCCCGATTCCAGCTCCAGAGTCTCCGTGGCATGCTGCGCAATTTGACTGGTACAGCATAAATCCTGATTCCACAGAATCAGAAGTTGGTAAGATAGGATTGATCAACACTTCTTCACTAGCACCAGACAGAGCATTTGAAGTCACAAGTATAAACATCCCACAGCAGAACAAAATTGAACCTATTGCCATCGACAACACACCTTTATGTGTCCCCCAGCCTCCTAAAGGTAGAGCTAAAACAACTAGAATAAAACCTATAAGACATATCTCTATTCCCCAAAATAAACGCCCATTTTCGGCATTCGGCTCAATCATGGCATTTCTGTTCCCATCACCAGGTTGTATGTCAAATCTAAAAGCCGTTCTAACATCAAATGCACCAGGCCTACGTACCACGATATTAGCCTGCCATTCACCTGACAAACCCAACAACTGGTTGTCTAATCGATAAACACCTCGTTTATCGAATGAGGCCGATAACGTCTCAGCACCTAAGTCCATATTTGCGTATACAAGACTTACGTCGACAGTAGCTTCAGGTCCAATGCCCCCAGACTTATCATCAGTTATTTTGATTACAAAATCGTTTATACCAGTGACTGCAGGGTTTACAGCAAACTCAATTTCCGATCCGTCGACAAGGTCATTCATGGTGAAATTAGAATTATTGGCCAAGCCTAATTTGGACGCAGTTTGCCGTGCAGGTTCTAAGCTCGTCATAAAACCGACACATAAAAGTAATATCGTCGCCACTGAAACCTCTAATACCAGAATATTTTTAATCAATCTAGTAACTGGTCTAACTGAGTCAATCCGTTTCCTAAGCCATATTAGATGTATAGACCCTAATATTAGAAGGACAGCGAACAATGCCAATTTAATGAGTAAAGCAAACCCATAAGGAGTCATTAACGCGTTTACAACTGTGATCTGTGCCCAGGCACTGAACAAACCAGTTATTATCAAAATCAATACACTGCATATGGCAACCAAAGAAAAACGAGAGACTAGATTGGCTAGATATTTCCTAGATTCAGCCTGATCCCCGAATTTAACAATTGACACAACAATAAACATTAAGCAGATCAAGCCCCCTACCCAAAGGCTTGCAGCCAACAAATGAATATAATCCGTAACAACCGCAGGAATCACCAGAGACCTCAATGCGGCTCCGTGACTTGTTAAGCTCAGGGGTAGCATTGAACCTGCAGCACAAAATACAAGAACAACTAGCAGTACTGGCCTTAGTATTCCGTGCGATTGCTTACTTGTTATTTTGTGCAAATATAAGGTTAAAACAAATACAAGAGCCAGCCCAACTCTCCACAGCCATAAATTACCCCACTGTGTTTCTAAAGCAAAGAGAACCATTGGGGTACCAATGACATGAAGAACAGACGCTTCATAGAGAATACTGGTCTGAGCTAGCAATTGTGCCACTGAGGCTACAATAAAAATGACTGCTCCAGCCAAAGATAGTAAAACTTCTGAAGAATCATAGTGAGATCTAATGTACTGAACGTACGAAGACTGATATTGATCGTTTGATCTCAGACTGACTATGAAAAGTCGAAATAACCCCACTCCTAGCATGAGTAGTCCACCTAATAGAAGAAACCACCTCAATATAGGGTCAAACGGAGAAATTATAAGAGGTTCTTCATCAGTTACAACTCCTGCTTGATTGGCTATGGGCTGCCCAACCGCGAAAATGTAAGCACCACGCAATATATGGCCATCAACAGTCGAAAGGTTTTTCCAAACCACGGTATATGTACCATCTTGGAGATCAGATAGAGACACAGACATAACAGTACGATCATTGGAGTCAACATAACTATCGTTAAGATCTACGCTAACACCCAAATTATCTAGCACAGTTATTTCACTGAAATTGGGTTCTATTGTTTCGCTGAACCAGATAGTTACTTTTGATGGCGCTGTGTCTAATTCCGCATTGGGGGCAGGTATGGATCGTTCATGATTAGCATGCCCAAAAACTGGTGTAGCAATCATCAATTCGATGCTCAACATACCAACAATAGCCAGCAATAATAAGCCTAAGATTGTTCTGTTATGCATTTCTCCCTATATGCCTAAAGATATGAGTATTTATGAATACTACAAGGTTCCTTGCCCCTGTTATCAATAAATATCAGATTCGTAACACGTACGATTGAATCAACATCACCGAGTACGGGACTTATCTATCTCTTTTAGATATCAATATATACAAGCTTACTGATCCGGTGAACAATCCCAATATCCCGCAAACAATCCCTGCTATGCCTAAAGTTATATATGTCTTACCTTGCTTAGCATAATCTGACTGCAAACCTCGAACGACTCCTTCAATTTCTCTGCCAGACGCAACTTTATTGGGAAATTGATTAATGGACGGTGACTGCACTAAATCAAATCCACCAGTTCCTGATTCGAAAGACTCTTCAAAAGCAGTAGATTCGATAAACCCAGTAAACCTAAACTTGTAAATCCCTGGATGCGTTGGAATAAAGTCAGCCACATAATGGCCAGGGTCATTAAACACCGGTCTCAATTCCATGAGATCCGATACGTTCCCGGACTCCGCATGCGTAATTTCAACCTTTAAGGTAGATTCAAGACCCAAAACAGGTGACCCCTCGCGAATTTGCTCACTTGTAGATGCGGTATCCGGCATGAGACCACTAGTGACGTTCGCATAAGATTGTCCGACATTCTTCCAAACGATAGTTGTTCCGGGAGACGCGTTAGACGTTAATGGTTCGAACAACCCTGAATCGTTTATCTCAATTACTATCGTCCCTGATATATCAAAATGTTTCTGGACATTAATAGAGCCAACTACGTTGTGGCGGAGATGATTGTGAAACGGAATTGTCATCCCTTCCAAATCTTTGGTTATAGCAAAGGAAAATGTATCTTCTGGATTTATAGTTGGGGAACTGAATATAACTCCATGCTCTTCAGGATCAACATCTAATTTTTGATGACTAGATCCATGCCCTTTGTGACTAGATCCATGCCCTTCGTGGCTAGATCCATGCCCTTCGTGGCTAGATCCGTGCCCTTCGTGACTAGATCCGTGCCCTTCGTGGCTAGATTCGGCTCTATCTTGTAATTTCATAACACGTATGCTGGCACCGTTGGGAAAACCTTCAAAAGCAGGCTCTTCCAGAAACCCTACGGTTATATCATATCCTTGGTACGTTCTATCTTCGTGAGCGTATAATATACCTGAAGCTACGCTGAAGGTCAGCAATACAACCATCAGCACAAACAGTTTTTTTCTTGATACCATTTTCATAATCCCTCCTAATCAACTTCTAATCCCATACCTGAAACAAAACAGACTAAGGGCACCAAATGCGCTCTTTTAAGTAGCAGCCTATTTATATTTGGAACCTATTAGAAAATAGGAGGTTGCGTTATGGGGGCAATTATGTAACCGAAAGGAACTCTCCAACCCGATGCCGGACGTAATATAGGACCTAGCGAAGGGTAATGGGCTTCAGACTCCTGAATAACATCGGAATTGGTATAGGCCCCGAAGATTTGCATACCATTATCTTTTGTCAGAAAAACTATATTATCATCGGAATCAGATAGAGTTCTAGAAACATTGGAAACATGCGATTTATGGCTGTGTTTAGAATCATATACATGACTATGATCTGCAGCAGTAACACTTAAATATAGATGGTCATGATTATGACCACGTTCTACGAAATGGTGATCTAAGATGGGACCTATAACATTTATCAGGACGACACCAATTAAGAGTACTGTTGTAAATCTATGAAAGGACATTCCTACGACCAAAATTACTAAGCGTTAATATACAAGTATATATGGGGATTAACGTTTGGTACGTTTTTGCTTTACGGATCGTTTTCTTCCTGAAACTTTATCCCAGGTAAATATTCCTCCTGCTAATATGGCTACGACAATAGCAGTCATTAGTATCCAGTTTACTGGGCTACCGGTAGTCACATCCAATAGTATAGATATGGACTCTTCCCCTAGGTCAGACGAAAGATTTATGGTCACGTCCCAAACGCCTTCTACATTAAACGGTAGAGTGGTTTCAAAATACTGTGGGACGACATCATTGAGAGCATCATGGGCAAGGATATCTATCGACCCTACAGGACCTACAGCTGAGACTGACACTTCCGCCCTTGTTATTGGAGTGCTGTCAGCTGTTGACATCACCAGCAAGCTCAGATGGGTGTTATTCACCACTGGTCTATTAGGCAGAGAGCTGATATCTACTCTATAAGCACCTTTCTCTTCCGTCATTAAGAGAGTTGCTTTGCCGTTAGCAGACAGAACATCGTTCGCCATAAAAATCGGTATCAAGAGAGTAGCGGTGACTAGTAGAAACGCGGATAAAAGAAAAGTGCGGGAGTACAATATAACAGTCCCAAATAGGTATTTACATGATCATAGCATAAATTAATTTATCATGTTATATCGATTTTAGGATACTTTACATACAACTAATATTCTATTAAAGCTCTATCATTTCCATTTGTATACGAAATACGTTTATCTTGACTCGAGTTATGCATGAAGTTTAGACTTGGGGAGTAGAGCTTTAACTCTAACTACAAAAAGAAGTAAATAAACAAAACAGAATGAATCAATCATTAGATATGACCGGAGATGTAGCCCTATTCCTAGATTGGGAGAATTTCAAAATCAGCCTAGCTGCTGGGCACCGGAACCCCAATGTATCCGCACTAAAAGAAGAAGTCAGTAACCACGGTAGAGTCGTAGTCGCAAAAGCATACGCCGATTGGGTTACTAGAGCGCCCGAATTACGAGGAGCTAGTCAATTCACTAACGATCCACCCGCTCTCTACGCGGCAGGTATAGAGCCAGTGTATGTTCCTACACGATTACCATCAGCTGGGACACCTTCGTACTCTAACAGGACTACCAGAGTTAAAAATAGCGTCGACGTTAAGATGACGGCAGATTGCATAGAATGTGCTCACTCCTACCCTAATATAGGAACCTTTGTATTAGTTTCAGGCGACTCAGATTTTATACATGTGGTAAATACTCTGCGCACTATGGGGAAAAGGGTAATCATTATAGGAGTGTCTTGGAGCACCTCCAGAAGACTCGCAGATCAAGTGGATGGACTAATACTGTATGACACAGATGTAGATCCAATAACCCCACCGGACACAATATCGCAAGAAAACGGTCGTGTTACTTCGAGGCTAAGCAACCCAGACCGTCATCAATTACCTGAAGTCATCAAAATAATCGAAGACATCATAAGAATAGAAAGACAATCTGAGAGAACTCCCTTATTAACATCCCTAAAACAGAGAACCATGCGGCGTATACCGGGATTCGATGAGAAAAAACTCGGATTTTCAGGATTCAAAAAATTAATGGAACGCGTGTCCCAAGAAGGTAATGTTAAGCTGGTCACTGTTGGATTAGTAGATTGGGTAATTATGGCAGATGAACCAGATCCGAGCCCTGATTTGGCATCCGACGATAGCGCAGACATACCTGATATCTCACAAGATAACCTCCATATAGACGTACAAACTCCATCCGCTGACAGCACTGATTCAGAAGCTCAACAGAGCCAGTCCGACCCAGCAGGTTTCAATGATGTTGTATTTCCTGCTAACCCAAACGACGGTCACAATCAACAGAGGGCGATCGATCTAATCATTATGGCTAATCATTTAGAAACAAGGGATGGTATAAGCCACGTTGCCTTCAATTTTCTAGCATCAGAGATTTGTTCGGCTCTTCAGGACGCTATAGATTCTGATCATCAAGAAATCACCGAGCGCTGGCAAAACTCACACTCAAGATCATACGTCACAGGCCTACTACGCAGCCTTGGAAACGCGGGAGTATTCAAGAAGGGTTGGCACTCTGGTAAAGATCCTGAAACAGGAAAGATACGCAGGAGAAGTACTTTCAATATAGATCATTCACACCCGTTGGTCACCCAAATTCTAAAAAATGAGGATTACGACGAGGAGAGTGATCACCAAAGTAATAACATAAACTCATCGGATGCAGAGGTTGCTGGTAATGGTTACATAGAGGGTAGCGACTCTAACCCCTTCGGCATTAGTAAAGTTTTGAAACTTTTCACTAGATCTTAGAAGAAATCATACCTCTACATATCCAATATTAGAGTCGACCATCCGAAGTTTTTCGCCCCAAGTCCTTCACCAGTATAGGGATTATAATATTCTCGGAACCCCGACTGCTCAACACAAGCAAGACTTTTTGAGGATATGTCGTCAGCTAATTGATGGTATCCATGCAACCTCAAACCTTTGGTTATAAACCAGTTAGTGTTTATCCAACTTGGACCTCGCCATATAAATCCCTGTGGATTACCAGGCATAAACTTAGGGTTAGAAGCTGGTACGGATGGCAACGGATACGGTAGCCAAAATTGATCTTCAGAGATAATCCATTTGTCTACTAGTCTCTTCACCTTGTCTGAGGGTATATCCTGCAAAATAATGGGCATTAATGAACTAATAGTAACCATGCTATTGGGAATTTCTTGAACTCCATTTAAATCTAGAAATGCCTCTGTGCCAGCATCCCAACATTTATTTAGAAGCGATTCTATTGTTCTGGAAGCTTCGTCTTGAAATATGATAGATTCCGGTGTGTTTCCGAGAAGCCTAGCTAAAGACTGCAAACTTAATGCATATATTGAATTAACAAGAACATCTTCAACATGAAAAACGTTTGCATCTAACATCCTGAGATCATCTGATCTGATCAACTCGTAAGCACTATATATTTTATTCAAAGCCTTAATGAACCCCTGATTACTAAGATCCGTCAATCCCAATATTTCGTCATATTTAGGAGAGCAATCAGTTCCAGCTTCTTCAGGTTGTATTATAGACAAAAGACCATCATTGTCAGGATCTCTATTTTCTTTCAACCACCGATAATAATTAACCAGAACTGGTAGGGAACGTTCCCGAAAAGCTTCATCACTAGTTGCCTGATAAACCCTTTCAACTGCATATGCCAATATGGGAGGTTGAATGGTACAACTAAAGTTGGGATTTATTGTGGCCACAAGGTTTTGATCTAGAAAATAATCCCGTTTCTCAGACTCCCAAAAGATAATATGAGGTATGAATCCGTTGGGTAAAGCTGCGCTCATCAAAGTATCCAATTCCGATTTAGCCTGATCATGATCGATATGAGTCAAAGCGATTGCATGAAAGCAGGAATCCCAAAACCACTGAAATGGATATCCTGTTAATGAAGGGACAACAAAACTGTAGTCTTGCCCATTCCACTCAGCAGTCCCACGACGCAAATTTCCAAGTAGTATATCGTAGGCTACTCTTTCTAATTCTTGCCGCCGCATAGCTATCTCCTCGCCATGAAATGAGCACAGTTTCAAAGCCGCATAATATAGAATAGTTATGTCAACCATAGAAAAAGCCCCGAAACTATCCGGGGCTTTTTTCTTTAAATTATATTGGTAGCGGGGGTTGGATTCGAACCAACGACCTTCGGGTTATGAGCCCGACGAGCTGCCACTGCTCCACCCCGCGCCGTTAAGTAGCAATCCTGATTCCAAATGGGTTAATACAAAGATTGCCATCACGAGGAAATGTTATTGCCTAGTGCAACAACCTATGTTTTTTCAATGAATAAGAAGTCTCTTCACAAATGCTATAAGTTTGAAGTTCCTAGCGTGGGTCAAATCTCTCGACTGGTTAGTATCGGTATGCTGAATAGGTTGCCCTACTTACACATCCGACCTATCAAGCAGCTAGTCTCGCTGCTGTCTTACCCCCGAACTTAATCGGGGAGGGAGGCCTCATCTTGGGGGATGCTTCGAGCTTAGATGCCTTCAGCTCTTATCGCTGCCAAACATAGCTACCCAGCGATGCTCCTGGCGGAACAACTGGAACACCATAGGTTTGTCCTTCCCGGTCCTCTCGTACTAGGGAAAGGTTCCCTCAAGCCTCCTGCGCCCACGGCGGATAGAGACCGAACTGTCTCACGACGTTCTGAACCCAACTCACGTACCCCTTTAACCGGCGA
>PBPE01000070.1 GCA_002724585.1 Dehalococcoidia bacterium
CCAACATTAACTGTGATTGTTGTTCCAGTTGTAGCAGTAATATATTGATTAGTCTTAGCAGCTGGATCTGTTACTCTAGGATAATTGTGTAAAGTAGCACCTAAGCTAGTTAGATTTCCACTAGCAAGAGTACCATCATTCTCCATATGACATCTAAACATCAAGGAGTTAACATCAATATTAATACTATTTCCAACCTCAAGACTATGAGATCCAATAGTTAATTGAAGATCTCCAGTTGTTGCAGTATAAGTAGCTGCCGTTGGAGTAAATGCAACTTCAGGTGATGCACCAACATCAACGGTAAATGTGTCTGAAGTAACGGACTCGACTCCAAGTACTGCCTTAGAAGACCTATCACCTGCAGCTGGATATGAATGTCTGGAGAAGTCATCATCCATTGAGCATGTGAATGTCAATGCGTCATCATCAATGCTAACAAAGCTAGTTGCATAAAGAATACCATCTGCCAATCCAGAAACGAATGCATGAGTAGTGGTATTAGTACAAGGAGTATCATCCAGACATTGAATATCAAATGTATCTGTAGTCACTGCTCTAATTGTAATCCACTTACCGCTAATTGGATCTGTTGAACGTGGGTAAGCACTCTGACCGCCACCACCGTGAGTACAACTCATGGTTATAGCACCATCCTTAAGTTTTACTTTATCTCCTGCTTCAAATCCATGTCCAGTAACAGTTATTGTAACAATACCAGTGGTTGTATTAAATGCTGCATCAGTTGCAGTATGAGATGTAGCAGCAGTCAATCCATGGTTATCAACACTCATTGACAAAGCACCTGTAGATGCATCGAATGTAGCTGAGGTTGGTGTCATTGCCTTCTCTACTGCCTGTCCAATATTAACTTTGAAATTATTTGTAGATACTTCAAATACATTGAGCCAGTTACCTGCAGCAGGATCAGTAGATCTTGGATATGTGTGATTTGTAGCATATCCATCACGAGAGCACTTGAAGGTTAAACCATCAGTAGCAAACTGAACAAAGTCACCATTAGAAAGACCATGAGCAGTAGCCCAGACTTCCATTATGCCAGTAGTAGCATCATAATCACAGTATGATGGTTGATACTGATAAGTTGCTAGTGAATCAAATGTATGTGTAGTAGTATTTGTAGCAGCAGTACCATTTAATGCATTAACAGTAAATGTAGTAGATGTTATAGAATCAACTGGGACATTCTTACCAGAAATAGGATCTGAAGAACGAGGATATGAATGAACACCTCCACCATGAGTACAAGTGAAGTTCAATGAGTTATTTGAGAACTTAACTGTAGATGTGGCAATGCTTAGACCAGAAGCAACAGCAGATACAAATGAATGAGCATCAGTATTTGTAGAAGGAATTGTATCCAGTACAGTTACATCAAATGTATTAGTTGTTATGTTTGATACTTCTAACCACCTATCACTAGCATAGTCAGTACTACGTGGATAATCCTTTTGTGCAGCAGCACCAGAAGCACCACCAAACGCACAACTTAATTTAAGTGAACCATCAGCAAACTTAACCTGATCACCTGCCTTTAATCCATGTGCCACTACAGTAACTGTCATAATACCTGTAGTTGGGTTATAGTCAGCATCAGTTACAGTTGTGGTTGTAGGAGCAGTTAAAGTATGTTCTCCAACAGTTAATTCTAGTACACCTGTACTAGGAGTGTATGCTGCAGCACTAGGTACATATGAATTGGTTAATGGTTTTCCAATTGGACTGATTCCTAAGATATCATTTTCTGTATATCCGTTACCTGGGTTGTTTAATACTACGTTCTTAACACCACCATCAACAACAACTATATCACCAGTAGCACCAACACCTGTTCCAATCTTATTGAATAATGGAATGTTAGTATATGTACCATCTGCATATCCTGTACCAGCAGTCAGTCCATCAGGAGTGTCTCTAACAGGACTTAGATTAGTATTGACCTGTACAGTAATAGTAGTAGCAGTTTCTGCTGTAATTGCCAAGGTAGCACCAAATGCTTCATCCGATGGTCTTGGATAAGCATGTGTACTAGCATGATTATCAGCAGCACAAGTGAACTTAAGAGAACTATCAGCAATCTGAATAGTATCACTAGTTGTATAGCTATGAGATCCAATAGTTAATTCTAATAGACCAGTAGCAGGAGTATATGCAGCATTTGTTACATTCTTCTGGGTATTACTATCAGTAACCACAGTCACAGCATTGGTTGCTGTACCACCAACATAGGTATGAGCAGCACTACCAGACATACCAGTATCTAAAGTCTTTATCTCATCTCCAATCTGATCTAATTGGAAGCTAGAAGTATATGATGCACGATCATAGTACATTACCAAAGCACTAGAACCTAATTGAGGTGCAGTAGAGAATGTTATAACATCACTAGCAAAAGTATAGTTATTTGGATTCTGAACAATACCATCAATTATAACTAAGAACTGTGATTTAACAGATGTCTTGTTAATCTTGGTACTAACTGCTGTATTATCAACTCTTGTTGAGAACTGAGTATTAACTCCATCAATTCCTACTGTGAATCTATTAATAGCAGCAGTAGATCCAACATTAACAGTAAATGTATCAGTAGTTTCTGCTATAATGTTCAATATCTTTCCACCATGCCCTATTGGATCTGTTGATCTTGGATATGTGTGGTTAGTTGCATTGTTATCCATTAAACAAGTTAATGTCAATGCATCATCAGCAATAGTAATTGTATTAGCAGTAGTTAATCCATGTCCAGCACTATGAATTACTAAATTACCATCTGCAGGAGTATATACAACATTTGTTGGGTTAAAGGAACTTCCATTATTTGCTTCAATACCATCTGTCTTACAAGAAACAAATGTATGTGTACCTACACTGAGTGAGGATAGTACAACTGTACTACCTCCAAGAGAAGATTTCAAAGATATTGTATTAGCATCAATAACATCAACGTAATATACAGTTCCTGTTGTCAATCCACCAATATCACCTTTAAAGGTAACAGTTTGATTCTCAATCAATCCATGATTAGTTAATGTAATTCTATTATTACTTAAATCAACTACACTAGAAGATGCTCCATCAAAGACAATATCTCTAGTTGTAATATCATCAACCTTATATGAGACACAAGTTAAGATCTTCTGAATATCTAACAACTGTCTACCGAATACTTGAACCTCTGTAGGAACAGCAGCTGTATAATCTGGTTTACCAAGAGCAAAGTTATTAATAGTTGCCAACTTACCAGTATTCTTAGCAGATGGTTTTGGTGTTATAAATGTAAGTCCATTAAAGGTTGCATTAAGACTATTAGTACCAGGAACCCACCAATCTGTTGAACTAGTGGTAAGTAAATCAAGAGTAGGTTTACCCCTATAAGATTTCTTAGATGCTTGTGATAGTATCTGTGTACCAACTACTTTAAATCCTGCAGGGTGAGCAGCAAATTTAAGTGGATTCTTCCAATCTTTAATATTAATAGGTGAAGATATCTCATATGAGAATTCTTGGAACCTATCACTATCATATAATCTCTGTTCGTTAATATCTAAGAATCCAGTAGTACGTTCCCACTTAGAAGATGATATACTAATTGGAGAAACTTCAAATACAGCATCTGCTCTATCAAACGCATGAATCTGACCAAAGGATGAAGATTCCTCACCAAATATAGGTTGACCAACTTTAAACTCACCTTCACTAATTTCTACACTAACAACACGTCCAGCAGGATCCCAATTCTTAACATATCCAAATGCAGTATATGAAGCTGTAGATGCACCCTGATAAACTCTTTCTCCAACTAAGAACGTTGCAGGTCTCATATACGCAGTAATAGTATCACCAAGATCAGTAGTATCTAATGTAAAGGTTGTTAATCCATTAGCATCTCCAACTGGAGCAGAAGTGAATGTAATTGTTGTTGGACTGTTAGCAAGTGCATTTGCTTCAGATGTTGCTAATCTAACTTGATTATCTGCCAATCCATTTGAACCATTAGAAGCAACAACATAATATGTTGTATTAATTGCCAATGGAGCTGGGAAAGTACCAACTACTTCATTTAAAGTTACTGCAGTACCTGTTGGTATCTTTGTATTGTATGGGAAGTTTAAAGTACTATTAGACATCAATGCAACCCAGTTATGAGTTACTCTTGCATTTACAATTGGAGCAGATAAGAATCCTCTACCTCCATTTCTAACCTCTACCGATTGTATAACTTCATTCTCAACAATCGCTTCTAATTGATAAAGTGACCCACTTCCACCAGTAAGAACAATTGTTGGTTGTGATACAAAATTAGATCCACCATTAGTAACATCAATGTAATCAATAACCTGAGTTCTTGTTAATTGAAGATTATAGGTTGTATTTAACTCTGGTTTTAGAGTTCTATCATGACTATAGTTAAATGTAATATTATCTCCACCAATCTTTAATATCTTACCCAAATCGGAAGATTTAAGTAATAAAGAAGCACCCTTTCCTGTTTTCTGTGTAATATTAACTACAGGAGCATTCTGATATAATGTTCCACCATCTTCAATATTAATAGCAGAAACACCTTCATTTACAATACTTGAATTGAACTTAGCGTTGATTCCACTACCACCACTAACATCTACATTTGGTGCTGATAGATAACCAGATCCAGTATTGGTTACTGTAATAGCATCAATAGATGCATTTAACACACAATTGGTAATTGCTGGATCAAGATGTGTAAGTTTATCAACTGTCACAGTAGCATCATGAGTAACATCAGTACCACCCATTGATGCACCAGAAATTGTAATAACGTCACCTAGTGCATATGTACTACCACCATCAGTAACGGTAATACTTTCAATATCTCCTGCACCATTAACAACTACTGTAAACTCAACACCAGTTCCCCCAGTAGGAGCAACACTCTTCTGAGCAACACCAGTATATGATCCAGTTGTATAATTGCCATTAGACTGTGTAGTAATTGCTACAGTGTTTACTAGTCCATATGTGGGATCATCAAGATCAATAGTAGGAGCAGATCTATAATTAGATCCTGCTGCAATAATATTAACAGATTCTAATTTACCAACATTTGGACCTGAGCTGGGAATAATGGCCTGGACGTTAGCATGAATTCCACCCACAGTTGTGACCTTACCTTCAGCATCAGAACTATAAACCTTACCTCTAGCATTGTTAGATGTATATGGAGTGTACATGATCCACCCTCTAGTTGCTGCACTAAAGTTCCCAGCTCCATCTTTCAGGTTATTTCGCAGAGGTTGAATTCTTAATATGGAAGTTGTTGGATCCCAACTAATAACTTTACCTCTAGCAGTTTGAGCACCTAGAACTGGTTCTGATATAACAATTTCATCTTTAGCGAACGAACCACTACCTAATACTTCAGTTAGAGTTAAATCTACAAAATCTGGTAAAGTTACATATGCTACTGGAGCAGATGCAGGATTATAACCAGATCCCATGTTAGCAATAGTAACACCAGATACTGAACCAGAAATAGTAGCAACTGCAGTTGCACCAGATCCAGATCTAGTGGATCCAGTTAATTTTGGAAGAGATGAGTAGTTTCTTCCTGAATCACCGATAGAAATTTTTCCAATACCGCCTGTTGGGTATATTGAAGTTGTAACATAAGTAATACCACTTGTATATCCACTTTCAGGTTCTTTTCCGACAATATAGGTAAAATTAAGATCAGTTACATCTTTTACAATATTTGTGCCCGATAAAGGCTCATTCATAACTGTAAGGTAACTTCCAGCAATAGTTCCTTGAATATCGAAGTAATAGAAGATTCCTGGAAGATCTGTCATCAATATAGTGATAGAAGTCTGTTGACCCGTTTGTGCATTCTTTGTTTCCGCAGATATGTTCTTATAAGTGAAAATATCGGTATTTGCGGGATCTAGCGTAAATGCAAGTGTTTTTCCAACATTACTTGCATCTGAAGTGTCAAATGTGTAAGAATGCCCGTCAATTAACTCTAACTTGGGTTCTTGGACATAAACATCAGCAGAAGTGACTGTAGCGGCAGCTGTAGACCCATGATTGCGTTTTACAGTGAATCTACGAAGAGTTTCCGTTCTAATTACTTCATAATCAGTTTTATCGTATGCAGATGGAGAAACTCCTGAAATATTAACAGTATCGCCTATTGCAACTTGATGAGCAAGATTTGTATGACATACTGCCTCTCTTAGAGTCTCAGTTAATGTAATACTGAAACTAGACCCTCCACCATTACCTAAGTTCTGATCACTAGCAGAAATAGTATCTCCAACATTATATGCAGTACCAAAGTCTGTAATTGTAACTGTGGTGATTGCACCGCCAGAAACGACTATAGTTGCCTTTCCATTTCTACCACTATTATTAGTAGTTAATGGAACGTCATTATAAGTTCCATTTGTATATCCAGATCCACCAGTAATACCTGACCATCCACCTTGGACTAAATTACCGTCTGTACGAGTTCTTACATAAGTCCAAGTCAATGTACCATCAGATGCTGTCCCTGATAAGTGAGTAGGAGCATTTCCTGCACCAGAATCAGATGTACCAGCTGCAGCAGCCTTATAAACTCTATTTGAAACATAAACAAGATCATTTTTAGCATATGCAGTACTATTAGTCCAAGGACCAATTAACTTCATGCTTACTAGGTCAAAATACTCAAAATGGTACTTATTATTGATAATTTTAGTATTAAGAGATCTTGCAGCTGAATTATCAGAAATAGAAACAGTAAGTTGATCATCACCAACCAAATAATGCTTATCTGAAGTTGTTAAAGTCGCAGTAACAACATCATCGTCATCTACAGCATAATTTAAGGAAGAAACAACTGTACCACTAACTGCAGAGACAGATGCACTAACACCTTCTCCTCCAGAGGTACTATTATCAAATAATAGTCGATCATTAACCTTATAACCAGTACCACCACCTTCTATAAGGTATTCATTGATATTAGAAGAAGAATATTGGTTAGTAGAGGTAACTGTTAATGATTCTGCTATTCCACCACGAATTACTGGATAATAACTGAAATATCCAATACCATCTTCAACATATTGAAGAATTTCTCCAGTTTCAAGTGTAATAAGAGTTGTAGTGTCTTCTAGTGCTAAAACGAAGTCAACTTTGTTATCAAGTTGCTTTCTCTTAGTGGTTATGTTGTCAGTTCCGATATATGGTGCTTTATACCTAATTGCGTCTTCTGTAAAGTTTTTCTGAAGACCATTTCCGTCCCAGTTGACTTCATCCGCTTCTGAGTAGAAATTTGGTCCCACAAAATATGGAAATTTCGGATTTCCACTGATTCCATCAATTGTACAGAAATATGCATAAACTCCATCTGGAAATTCTGGAGTTACGCAGAATCTACCGTTATATTGGTCTAAACCGCCTAATCCCTCTACATATTCATAATCTTCGATAAAGGTTCCCATAGGGTCGCTTAGACCGCTTAGAAGAGCATCCCTAGTTGTCTTCAATCGGTAGCTTGTACCAGGTTGCTTATATGAATTGTATGGATTCTGATTTTCAGGATCTTCATACCCATAAGGTCCATATATGGGGTGTCCATCGTATGCCCAACCTATAATCGGTGAATGTTTAGTTGGAGTTAGCTCTTTCCATGGTGGATTATTAGGATCAGTGTCAGGTTCAATATTATCAGCTAAGTAATACCTAAGATTCTTAGGATTATACAAATATCCATACTCTCCACCATATATTCCAATATTCTCACCTACCATCACTGCTCCACTAGCCTGATCAGTTACTTTCCTTGCATTAAAGTTTGTTTGACCAACTTCTGTAGCAGTTGCTGATTCGTTATAGGTTAATTCTGTTAATTGGGTTGTAAATGAAGCACCAGTTCCAGGATATACAATGCTAATGCTTGTATTACCTATAGTGTACCCAATTCCTTTATTTGTTACGACAATACCAGTAACAATGTTCTGTGATAGGTCTACTTGAGCAAATGCAGTAGCACCAACTCCATCTCCAGTGATAACAACGTCTGGAGCACCAAAATACCCACTACCACCAAAAGTTACGATAGCACTCTCTATCTTTCCATTCAAGATTGATGGATAAGCAACAGCACCACTACCAGAGATCAATTTAATAATCGGTTCGTAGGTATACTGCGATCCAGCATTAGTAATAGTAATATCCTTAAGAGGTCCACGTACAACAGCAGTTGCAGTTGCTCCTGCACCGTTACCACCAGTAATTGTAATAGTTGGTAATCCAGCAGCCTGTGTATATCCACTTCCAGATCCAGTAACTGTGATTCCAGTAACCTTACCATCAGTTATCTGTGCAACAGCAGTTGCCTGTGTATTATTAGATGCACCACCTCCACTAATAGAGACACTTGGTTCACTTGTATATCCACCACCTCCATTCGTAACGTTAATAGCAATAACTCTACCATCTACCTCTGAAGTTGCAGCTGCAGCAAGACCTAAGTAGGTCCATTCAACAGTTCCTAGAGTTACATCACCAGATGTATGTGTAGGGTACAATGTATTGCTACTTTGACCTACATTCTTAGATTGATATCTTTTTCCATTCCATTTAACAATTATTCCACTAGCATAGGTAGTTGCAAGCTTATAATCTGGTTCAAACTCAACTGTAGGTGGGTTCTGAATATCATATCCATCTCCACCTGAATTTTTAATAACTGACTTCAATCCACCATATTTTTTAGTACCACTTCCCTTATATGAGAATAGAGGAACACCATTAGTACCAATTCCAACCTGACCTATAGGAGTTGGAGTTTTTGTACTCTTAGTAGATGTTGTTAGTGGTATTCTTTTAAGATATCTCTGGTTTCCTGGATCTACATCACCTGCTGCAAAAGGTCCAATCTTATGTGATGGTATACCTGTACTAGCTACAATACAATCTGTTGATGACTTGTAGGTATTACTGGTATCTGCAATAAACTTAGAAATTGTAGCATTGTAAGAATAGTCAGATGATCCATATGCAAATTCTCTAGCAATAAAGAATTCCTTACCTGCTAATATTGGAGCAGCAGGAGATGATGAAAGAATAAACTCAAAAATATAATCATCAACAATACCAATTACATCATGTTGGTTATTGTAGATATCTTCCTCAGCATTAAGGATTCTAACCTTATCATCTCTTCTTAATTGATGCTTCTCTTTTGTTGTAACAGTTACTCTAACAGAACCATTAGGATTGGGTGTTCCTAGGGTTGCTGTAACCCCTCTAAGTGCCCTTCTGACGTTATATAAGAAAGAACTCCATATTGGGTCAAGACTATCGAAACCAGGTGCTAGAGGGGTCGTAACCTTGCTCTTTGGAAGGTAATACTTACCACCCTTTGATATATTAACACCTCTGGTTCCACCATAGACCTTTAATTGAATTTCAGACCCATCTACGTTGCTTTTACCGTAAATCTTGTATGCAGCAAAAACTTCTTGCCCTGCATCGTGTGCTACATTGAGTGTATTCTCTCTAGCACGATTACAACCTAAAAATTGGTTAACTGTCTTATCTTGATATGTAATAATTTCATCTTCAATCCTAAATCGACCATTTTTCTCTGGCCAACCTAATGTAGAATCAACAGTAATGATATTATCACTTAAATCACCAGTTAAGTCCGCTGCAAGAATTGATTTATAAGGAGTTACAAAAGTTCCAAGTGAATTATTGGTATCTACATCAATTTCAAAGATTGAACCAGTTTGAGTGAATACTTCAACAACACCTTTAACGTATATACGTGCTGTATCAACATTTGGATCAGTTGTATCTGCTTCTTGATATAAAACTTCCCCAACAAGCTCAGTTGGGTCTCCTGTTATAGCAACACAACGAATTAC
>PBPE01000071.1 GCA_002724585.1 Dehalococcoidia bacterium
ATTAGTACTGCTAACGGTCCCCAGGGAGCATTGCTATCAATGGTCCCGTATGTATGTTGATTTATCTCTATGGTTTGGGCCTTTCATAAAAGCAGGTTATTGTGAGTTTTTCAAGCTAATTGGGAGCGTACTATAAATTAAGGTTGAACTCCCTGAAGTATATCAGCTAGGCTACCATAACAACGAGTTTGCCAGTTGATATGCATTGGGTAATAATGTGGGCAGTTTGGACATTCATTGACGTGGGAGGGATCATTCAGAATGGTATCAAGTAGAAACGAATTAACCTACGAGGCTTTCCTATATTTAATTCAGCAAGCAGGTTTAGCTCTAACCCCAGAACACGACGAGGAGTTATTTTCCTACGTAAAAAACGTTCTATTGAGCCTCGATGGCTTGTCGACCATTGATGTAGGTAACAGCGAACCTCCTATGATGTTTATTCCGGCTCAGGAGAAAGCCTAATGACTGGAGAGAATCTATGTTATTCAAGCGTTCGAGAATTATCTGAATTGGTGTCTCATAAGAAAGTCTCTCCGGTGGAAATTATTGAGGCCCATTTGGACCGAATATCTCAAACTGAACCGGTGCTCAATTCTTTTATCACTTTGTTAGCTGATGAAGCACGCGACGCAGCCAAGAGGGCAGAGTCGATGATAAACAAAGGGACCTATTTAGGTCCTTTACATGGAATACCTGTGGGGCTAAAAGATCTGTTCAATACTGGAGGAGTAAAAACCACTTCGGGATCCCGTATTTTCGATAATTATGTTCCTTCTGAAGATTGTACAGTCGCGTCTAAATTCAGGGCTGCTGGAGCTATATTGATAGGCAAATTGAATATGCACCAATTTGCCTATGGCCCAACTGGTGAAAATCCCGACTATGGACACATGCATAATCCATGGGATCCGGAGAAAATTACAGGTGGTTCAAGTGGTGGATCTGGCTCTGCAGCTGCGTCGGGGCAATGCACTATAACAATGGGGAGCGACACCGGTGGCTCTGTGAGAATTCCAAGTTCCTTCTGCGGAATAGTCGGGCTGAAACCGACTTATGGCTTGGTAAGTCGCAATGGTTTGACTCCTCTATCGTGGTGCTTGGATCATCCCGGGCCTATGGTCAGAACGGTAGAAGATGCTGCTCTAACTATGAATGTAATAAGCGGCTTTGATCCGAGAGATGTAGCATCTGCTAGAGTAAAGGTCCCTGACTATACAGAAACACTTGGGCAATCTATTAAGGGAATGAAAGTCGGGTTGGTAAAGCAATTCTTCGATGCCCCATTAGATTCAGAGGTAGAAAATATAGTGAGAGTTGCAATTTCTCATCTGGAAAGTCTTGGGGCGGAAATTCATGAAGTTTCAATGCCAATGTTCGACCAGTCCCAGGCCATATCAGGAACGATTCTGATGTGCGAAGCAGCTGCCTATCACAGAGATTTGCTGAGAGACCACGCTGACGAATTGTATCTTCCCGTTCGCCTAAGACTTGAGTCAGGTTTGATGATTACTGCTGCTGACTACCTCAAGGCGCAACAAGCGCGTTCTTTGTTTAACGCGTCTGTGGACGCGTTGTACGAACATGTGGACGTTTTGGTGGGGCCTAGTCAACCGATTACAGCGCCTACACTACTGGACCAGAGCGTAGAGATTAACGGCACGAGACTGGGTACAACGGCAGCCGTCACACAGTATAGTCGACCTTACAATATTACAGGTACTCCTGCGATAACAATTCCGTGCGGGTTCTCTACTTCAGGGATGCCTATAGGACTTCAGATAGCTGGTAAGGCTTTTGCTGAGCCGACTGTTTTCAAGGTTGCACATGCCTATGAATCGACGACGGAATGGCATCGGCAACATCCAGAAATACCTTAGTCGGGATGGAGTATCATAGATTTGTTCGATGTTGTAACGTTTGATTTATGGCAGACTCTCTTACTTGATTCATTAGATAAGGGCAATATCCGCAGTGAAGTGCGATTATCTGGGACGAAAGATGTATTGGCCAAAGTAGGAAGACGATATTCCGATTCCCAAATGAAGCAGGCATATACGGAATGTGCTACCCAGTGCAGGTCTATTCGCGATAACCATTTGGATATTGCTTTTAATAGCCAAGTGAAGCTGTTTCTCAATTTACTTGAACCTGATCTGGCCGACTTGCTTGAAGATGAAGTCTTTGAGTCGGTTTGCGCGATATATTCGGACGCTTTCTTTGTTGCACCCCCCGCACTACATCCGAACTGCCTAGAAGTTCTATCCGAGATAAAAGCGATGGGTCTTAAGATCGCATTAATATCAAACACAGGAATGACTCCGGGTGTAGCCTTCCGGAGATATCTTCTTGAAGCAGGCGTATTCGATTTCTTTGAACAAACCGTGTTTTCCGATGAAGAGTTACTGAGCAAACCTTCCCCTGAGATATTCCATAGAAGCCTTCGCCGGGTAGGGTCTGTTTCAGATAGGGCGATACATGTCGGAGATAGCATTAACCATGATGTGATCGGGGCACATCTGGCTGGGATGGCGGCCGTATGGATTGCCGGATTTTCCGAGCGCGGGGATCTGGAGGCCACTGGGTCTGAACCTGATGTTATAGTCCGGGATTTAGCTGTCGTACCCAACGAGATATCAAAAATGTTTGGTAGGGAACGCCGCATTGGACTCTGTCCGTAAGCGTGTGCTATTCTCATTTGCAATAAATAGCCTGTCCTCAACGATTAACGTATACGTATGACGAGGATATGGTCCTGGAGTAAGACATGGCTGATTTAGCTCAGCTGTGTATCGATATAACAGAGCGATACTCATTGATTGTCGCGAGTAATCGTGGGCCTGTTGAATATCGGTCAGCTGAAAATGGAGAACTGATCCCTCGTCATACTAGTGGTGGTGTAGTTAACGCTTTCGGTGCTTTGCCCACAGGCACAGACTTTACATGGGTGTCTAGTGCTCTAGGTGAAGCCGATAGAAGGGCCCTTGGCACGGATGGAATGTCCAAGATATCTCATCCAATGCCTCAGTTTAGTGGTGGGATTCGGTTCGTTAAGCCGTCACGGCGAGTGTACCATAAATATTACAACATCATATGTAATCCCCTTCTATGGTTTTTGCACCATTACATGTGGAATACGCCGTATAGTCCCAACATAGACTCAACAGTGCATGATGCTTGGGCCTCTGGGTACCGACAGGTGAATGAGAGTTTTGTATCCGAAATCGTTGATGAAATTGACAACTCTCCTAAATCTCCATTGGTTATGTTACATGATTATCATCTCTATCTATGTAGCGGACGATTACGTGACCTCAGACCAGACGTAGTAATTCAGCATTACATACATGTGCCATGGCCAGAAGCGCGCTATTGGAATCTGTTACCGAGCGAGATCATCACAGAAATTTTAGTTTCATTGTGCAAATCAGATGTAGTCGGATTTCAAACTAGTTCAGACAGTCGTAATTTCTTGGCTACAATAGAACTATCAGACTTGGCAGCCACGATAGATTGGAAAGATCAGAGCGTAACCATCGACGGGCATCGCTGCAATGTTAAGGTCTACCCAATGGGCATAAACACAGCCGAAGTTATGGCGATAAGTCAATCCAGACGAGTACTTGAACGTCAGACGAGTCTACTGGAGTTATCCAGTGAAATTGCAGTGGTTCGCATTGATCGTGCCGAACCCAGCAAAAATGTTGTCAGAAGCCTGAAGGCGTATGAAATCTTATTGCGAGATCATGAAGAATTGAGAACCCGCGTCACCTTTTTGGCATTCATCGTACCGTCTCGATCGCACATCAGGCAATATCAACGATATGTAGAGGAAATACATCAGGAGATTAACCGGATTAACACGACGTATCAAACTAGTGGCTGGACCCCTGTGTTAGCATTCGTAGAGAATAACTATCTGCAAGCTGTTGCAGCTATGACTTTTTATGACGTTTTATTAGTCAATACAATCACAGAAGGAACTAATTTAATCGCTCTCGAAGGACCGATTGTTAACCAAAGAGATGGTGTTACAGTGCTATCAACCACCAGCGGAGTTTATCCTAGGCTAAAGGAAGGCGTCATTAGTGTAAGTCCGACTGATTTGCAGGGAACTTCTGAAGCTATTGCCCAGGCAATAGCGCTGTCTCCACCGCAGAAAGAAGCTAAACAGAGGCTTTTGCGTGATGTAATCGAACGAACAAGCTTGGCCAATTGGTTATCCGACCAATTTACCGATTTGCTCAATATATAGGGTGGTTTCCAATTTGGTTGTACCCATCCGAACAGGTATAATTGTATCTTTCCTAGGGGCAATTGGTAGAATAGAGTACTGAGTTGATAATTTGATGGAAGATTTATTTAAAGGTCCGGGACCCGAAGGTGAAGAATGCGATTTGCAGATCTTCATATTTCCGCATCTAAAAGAATTCATGACAGTTGATCTCAGACATGGGGATCCGATAGTGAATCTCTTGCACACTCAAGATATCTTTACCGATCGGTTCTACGCTGCTGTGGAACACGAATTTTCCATTATTGCTCGTCGTGAAACTAATTCACCTTTCTCACATTTAATAAACTTGCCTCTTAGGATGGAGGAAATCATACGCGACATTTCTATGTCCTTTATATTGGACACATTGGGGATAGATCCGGATGATGAGGAGTCGGTACCTTCTGTCGTCGTCTTCGTTGTAAGCGGAGGGGCTCTGGCTGTTCATTCCGAACGTCTGATAGATAACCTTAACTCATTAATCGGCTCTGAGATGCTAAAGTCCCATGGCAACAATTGGGAGAACGTCCTGTCTAGACTTGTATCACAAGAAAATGAAGCGTTGAATCAGATCAATCGAGACGAATTATCGGAGGCGTTTGGCGGCGACTCTCATGACTATTTTACTCTTTGGGAGAATCGTAATTAAGCCCAATACGCTACTAATTGAACTCTAATTATTTATCTGCGGTGCATTAATATTGGTACTAAAAGAGATTGCCATTGCTTATGGAAGCCGTCAGGATACTACCAACTCCGAACTCCTTGAGATAGCTCAGACGAGTGAGGAATTTGGGTATTCTGCCTTTTTTACTGGGGAGTCCTGGGGCAGGGACGCCCTTACTGCTCTGACCTTCGTTGCGTGTCACACAAGCTCCCTCAAGGTCGGGACGGGAATCCTTCCGATTTACAGTAGGACTCCTGCGTTGATTGCACAAAGCATCGCCTCTTTGGATTCTATTTCAGGTGGTAGGGCAATACTGGGTTTAGGGACGAGTGGAAGGATAGTGATAGAAGATTGGCATGGAGTTCCTTTCGAAAAGCCAATTGAAAACACAGAGGAATACGTAGCAATAATAAGACAAGCACTTTCTGGGCAAAGACTCGACTATTCCTCGGATAATTACAATCTCAAGGGATTTCGACTTAATATAAATCCGACACAGAGTGAAATCCCGATATACCTTGCAAGTCTAGGTCCACGCAATCTTGAGTTGACTGGGAAAATTGCAAATGGGTGGATACCTATATGGGTGCATTATGAACATTTGCCAAGTCTGAAAGCCTCAGTTGAAGCTGGCTCCATATCTGTTGGTAGAGATCCAAGTTTGGTGA
Organism: Dehalococcoidia bacterium; assembly: GCA_002724585.1. GTDB lineage: Bacteria > Chloroflexota > Dehalococcoidia > Lucifugimonadales > UBA3495 > UBA3495. Next base: position 5,612 of record PBPE01000071.1, read on the forward strand.
AAGTTTGTCCGCAAATACTCTGTTATATGGCGGAAACATCGCGAGAACGCGAGACGGGCAAAGACTTGATCCGACGGCATATAGCGTACTATGTAGCTGGTATGGGTACATATTACTATAATTTGTTTTGCAGATATGGCTATAAAACTGAGTCCGACAAAGTACGTGAGGCCTGGGTGCGGAATGACCGAGAAGCGGCGTCTCGAGCGATATCGGACGACATTATCGAGGCGATAGCGGTCACTGGAGATCCTAATGAATGCCAGTTTAAAATAGAACGATTCCGGTCATTCGGAGCGGACGCACCAATTGTTGCTTTTCCACATGGAATGAGACATAACGCCGTCTTGGATACCATTAGATCTCTTGGAAGGAAATAGCGAGTAAGAATGTTAGTCGGAGTCATTTCTGATACACATTCAGCGGGATCCGGTACGGATCTACCTCAGGCTATTCTCTCCCGATTCGAAGGTGTCGATCTCATATTACATTGTGGTGATTTGGAATGCTTAGGGGTTCTAGATGTATTGGAACAGGTAGCTCCAGTGCTGGCAGTTCGCGGGTATGAGGACCCCCTAGAGCCCGGTGACAGGTTAGCGAATGTGACCCGAGTTGTAAAGATAGAGTCCGTCCTAGTTGGGATGGTTCATGATATTCAATGGCCCATAAGAGGGATAACAACTAACTCTGATGGTACCGC
>PBPE01000072.1 GCA_002724585.1 Dehalococcoidia bacterium
ACAAGGTCATGTAGAAATGCTGATTCTATTTCCATCTTGGCCCCATTACCCATCCAACAAGAGATCTCCTCTCACCAGAAGTAACCTTCCTAACTCTATGTCTCAATCTTGAATCAAAAATTATTATACTTCCTCTTGACTTAGGTCCAATATACATTTCATTCTCTTCATCTATCATCTGAAGATCGCCACCAGTATATTCATCATAGTTACTTAACTGTAATGAAAAAGATAACTTACGAGATTCATCTTTATCATCATGAATAGTATCAGTATGCCATCCATAAAACTTATTCTCTTTATACAGTGAATACTGTATAACATTATTTTGATATCCTGGATAGATATCATATTTGAAATTTTCTCTATTAGCGAGATTTATATAGTGACTACAGAAAGAATTAATCCAATGTGAATCTGGTATCCAATAATTATCACTATCTCTTATATGAGATGATTCCTCTCCAAGTGTTCTAGAACTTTGTAATCTTCCTTCATTCTCTTCCAAAACATTTCTAATCTCATCACAGAACCTTTCTGGTAACTGTGTATCATACCACATATACCTATACATAAGAGAACCAACCAGTCATAATATATTTTATCGAAGATGGACTTACTTGTGACCGATGGAAATGCGTCCAATATGGTGGCCATATAACCATTTTACCAGATTCTGCCTTACATGTAAAGTCCTGATACTGAAAATCAGTACCTCCTTTATCATCTATTGTATTCAAATAGATCATCCATACTAAGACACGCTTACTAGAATCCCTACAAGGAGCTTCGCAATGCCATTTCTTATATCCTTCTCCAGGTTTAAACCTTTGGAAGTTAATTCCTGGTGGCTCAAGACCCCATCTAGATATATCTTCTAATCCACAATCAATAGTATATTCCTTTTTATACGCATCAACATTCTTCCCTAAAGCATTAAGAACTGGTTGGATGACATCACTCCACTGCTCATCACCAAGCATTCTATTAGAGACCATTATTTCAGTATCTTTCTTAATAGAATCATCATACCCCACGGTAGTCATACCTGGGGCATGGAGTTCTGAACTTTTTTCAAACTGATGTATTAATCTTAAACAATCTTCACTTGATATTGAATCTGGATATTCTTCTATAAAATTAGAGTTCATCTTTATTTGGTGGATCACAATTAGCGCATGTCTGCGACACCCATGATAATGTTGGTTCATCCCACAACCATTGTAGAACTAAAGTACCAGTTTCGGGGTCATATTCTTCTTGTGGTTTTGGTACTGGAGGATCCCAATACATAGTCTCTTCATTGAGAACCCAACTATCCCATAACCTCTTCGGATAAAACAAATTCTTTTCTACATCATAATGATTTCCCTTTGAAGGTTTACGAGTTCTAGCATTAGCAGGAATCCATCTTCCTTCACTAGTTGGTATTTGTCCCATAGCCACTTGAAGTTCTTGAAATTTTTCAAGACTACTACAGCATATCACATTTTTAACTATATTCGTTTCATTATCAACGAATGCAAAATATTCAAAACCATCATCCATAGATGGTCCTTTATCTGGATAATTCATAATTTACCTAACCCAAGTTGTGTATCCTCGACTATCTCCGTTACTATTGCTGGAATTATACCATCCTTCAAAATTACCTTCAGAAGATCCATGACCCCAATAGCAACCAGTTGAAGGGTCACCACTGTTTCCATTTGTACCAACAGCACCGACTGTAGTTTGGTTGCTGTTAGCATTAAATCCACCTTGAGTATAGTCTTGCTTAATACCATCAAGTGAGAAGTATCTAGCACTAGTACTTAGTCCACCACCACTATGGGTAACAAGAACCTCATCTCTAGTATGAACTTCAATCAATCTGTCAGCACCACTTCTAGCAAGTGTCCATTCACATTGAACCCAAGTTCCAAGATTATTTAGAGCAGAGTTCCAGCTGTTACTACCACCAGCATTCTGCCAACCCCATCCTAAAGATCTCACACTTGAGAAATCAAGGGTGTTAATCATACCACCAATAATATAATCATTATTTGGATCAGGACTTCCAAGGGCACCAGATCTATCTAAGAAATAACTAGAACTTCTTCTACTATTAGCACTTGGTATTGTACTACTACTTGCATTGTTAGAGCATACTAACATCCATCCACCAGCAGTCATCCAACAGTAAATCTCTTGAGCACTACCACTATAGGCAGCTGGTTTGATCCAATATGTTCCATCACCTGCGGTTGGATTGGCAGCAAGAATAGCAGCAGCACTAATAGCAGGGTTACCTGAAGATCCACCAATAGTAGCATCTACGTTAGAAATTGCATATCTAACAATCACAACACCATTACCACCACCTCCAGCAGTTCTGTTTGGATAGCCAGCACCACCGCCGCCTCCTCCATATCCATTACCACCTGTTCCACCAACAATGGTTCCAGCAGCAATTCCACCGCCACCTAGTCCACCTGGTTGAACATTATTATTTGGGTTGTTGCAGTTAGCACCTGCACCACCTCCACCATACCATTTAGAAGTGCCATCAATATTGAATAGCATTCCATCTCCACCATATCCACCACGAGTGTTCTGGCCATCTTCACCTTGTTCTCCACAGCCGCCACCGCCGCCGCCACCCCAGTCAGGAGATGATGGTGTGCAGTTTCCACCGTAATTTCCATATCCACCACTAGCAGAGGATGGCTGCAATCCTGCAGCTCTACTCCCGCTGTATGGGTGACTTCCTCCACCACCACATCCACCAGAACGACCTCTACCTCTATCATTATTTCCACCTGCTCCAGCACCACCGCCACCTAAAGCAGTGTATCCAAAGAAGCTAGTATCTCCACCATTATCTCCTTTCGTATCTTGGTTGTAATAACCAGCTCCCCCAGAGCCAATAACTACAGGATAATTTCCTTTGGGTAAGGGAACGTTAGACTTATATACTAATCCTCCTGCTCCTCCACCACCATTACTACAGTTACCATCGGAACAACCTCCACCACCGCCGCCACCGACGATAAGGAAGTCACAAGTTGCATTACTACTAGTTGCGGTTACATTAAAAGATCCAGAACTTCTAAACTTATGAATTCTGAAATACCCCATATCATATGTCTCATCACCACCTGATGCATTAACGGTAGCATCTGTGACTTTCATCCACTTCTGACCATCCCAAATTTTGATCTGTCCTTCTGTGCTATCATATACCATATATCCAGCACTAATACCTGTAGTAGGTAAATTAGATGTGGCAATGGCAGGGAGTTGAACACCACCAGTAGCATTAAGAACACCTACGTTAAGCTGTGACATTCTTTCTTAATATTATCCGCAATTCTATTTAGCTAAGACCAAAACGTATAACCCGTTCCACCACATCTTAGCATCTTCTTGATCGTTTAATAACTCTCTTTCGTAAAGAATTTTTAATCCCATCTTCTCAACAAAGGTTTTAGTTATTCTTACATTGTCTTCTATATTTGCATCATCCACTACAAGAGTAAAGACATCAGCAGTAAAATCCATCATCCTTGTAAAAAATTCTACCATCTTATGTTCAGTATTATCTCCATCATAGAAAATAATGTTAACATCTTCTTTAAAATCTTTCTTACCAAGGTTTGAAGAATCTCCATTAAGAACCTGAATATCAAAATCGAGGCTGTCGGTTGTTATATTAGTCTGTAAATTTTTAACAAAGGTACTAACAGTAACATCTTCTAGTTCCAAATTGATATCTTCTCTAGCTGGTTGGAGGTTTGGTTGTGACCAATTATCATTAGCATATGCTGCTACCATCTCATTATTTTGTATTGCAGCACAGAATGTAGAACCAGCATATACTCCGACTTCAAGATAGACCGCACCTTCCTGGGAGCACAAATTATTTAAGAAATGTCTTACTCTAGGTGATGATAAACCAGGTACATTATAGTAAGCATTGGGATCATTAGGATCATATGTCTTATGATTGGAAACATATTTTCCTGAATTAATAAATGCTTCCATACAAGTCTCCACTTGTGGATGTACTTGTAAATCTGCTTTCTTCATGTGAGATTCTATAACTGCCTCACAATAATTACAATCCCAACAATCAAACTTACATGTCTTTATCTTCTCCCTCCATACATTGATAGGAGCATCCTTCATCTCAAGTTCTGCCTGATACTTCTTGTACTCAGGGAACATATATTCTTCTTCGTCTGCCCACCTTTTGATGAGATCCATACTCTCTTGAAGTCTCATCATACTTTCTCTGCCATGTAATTTGAATACATCAATACCCAAATCAAGCATCTCAACCCAATCCTCTCTCCATGGTGGAAGGTTTGCTTGCTTTAAATCATACTCTGGATGTTGAACATCCCAAGTAGAACATGACACTCTACTAATAGGACTTGCAAAATATATTGGATCTGAACCTTTTCTAGTATTATTATACTGATAATGCTCTGGCATGATAGGGCAACCACCCCAACATGTCTCATTGACCAGCATAGAAATCATTACTGGTTTTCCTATGAATGTACAATAATCCTTTGCCTTTCTTATTTCAAGTAACTGATCATGATCTCTCATAAGATCGCGATCCAAATTTATATAATGAAATCCTGCTTCTGCTAATGCTACTATTTCATTTGCTCTAGTTACTTCTCTTAAAATAGTATTCTTAATGAACAAATCTGGAAATGCTTGTTGGATTTGACCACTGGATACCCATGAAGTATGTGGAAGAGTTACTACTCTAGCACCTACATTGTAGATAGGAGCAAAATTCTCAATCCATTCATCTAAATTCTTTTGATCTGGTCTTACCCATATATTATTAAACGTTGCCGACAGGGGAATATTACTTTGATTGGAGATATAACATGCAGAAGATATTAAAGCTTCTGGCTGCATGAAAACATCCCCCATTGCATCTTGGTCAAATGGGGGAATTCTACAAGTAAAATATAGATCTAGTATATAATCTCGATACTCTTTAAGGAATGGAAGAAATGTATTCTCTACAAAGTCTTCATCCAGCTTCGGATTTATCGGTAGACTGAAGACTCTTTTGCTCATTACTATTACCTGTTAGTTTATTGAATAGGTCTAGATTAAGGTTATCCTCAATCCTATCAAAAGTTGGAAGTCTAGCTTCAGAACCATCCGCTAATAATTTATCTAGGTATGGTTTCATCTTATTCTGTATCTTAGCAATACCAGAATTAAGAAGTCCAGAATATTGCAATGCAATATTAACTGCATAAATCTGATCCTCCTCTCTCATCATAGCAATAGAATCCATATTACCAACACCTATTCTACCAGTAGTATAAATGTCAATAGCAGCTTGTTTACCCATACGAGCAATCCAATACTTCCTCTCAGTCTCTTCATCATATTCAGCAGCCTCTTCTACCTCTTGAATAGTATCAAAATTATTATTAATATAATCAAGGAAAGGTTGCAGCTCACTATCATACTGACGGATATTTACTCTAAACTTACCGCAGTCTAATTTATATTCAGCAATATCTAATTCGATAAGTTCCCTTTCAAAGGGATCATCTTCGACTTCTAACTTTGCTTCTAACTTAGCTATCTGTATTTCTTTTCTTCGTAAATCATATTTTATTTTTTTTCTCTCATGATTTCTACTTTCAATCTCGACTAAAACTTGTCGGAGTTGTTTGAAATCAGTTACATTACCATTGATAACAAAATTCTTAATTTGCTCCTTTGTCATCCCATAGTGCATTGAGTTCTCTACCCAATCCTCAACTTGGTCTGACGTTATTAAATTTGACATAGTGTAGAATTAAATAATTAAACTTTCAGTCCAGGATCAACTGCATTAACAGTCAGTACATCGCCTTCTTCATGTACTTCACCAAGCTCTTTAGCTTGATCATTAGGTACAGGTATGCCCATATACTTCTGCCAAAGAACGTTTAGTTCTTTTATTGTAGCACAAGATGAGAATTCTTGCTTGACCTTTAGCATATCTGCGTAAAGATCTACTACCTTTTCTTTAAAATCTGCGGAACCAGCTAGTATACCAGCAGCAACATCTTCCTTTTTAGATCCTTTTGCGGCTACAATACTATCTATAACTGGTGTTTCACCGTCAAGATTGTTAGATTCCCGTACCTGTGCTTCCCACAAGAACTGCTCTAACTTAGAGTTTCTTGACTTAAGTGTTAAAAATTTACGATCATATTGATCTTCAATAATAAGTTTTGCTGATACCTTCATGAATTCAATAGCAGCATCAATTCTTTCTTGGGGAAGTTCTATGATAGTCTTACCATCCTTCTCCTCAAGTGCATACATATCATCTTCAGATAAAGGATCTTCGTCTGTAACCTTAACTACAGCACGAATTTCACCGAAGTGCTTTGTTCCCCATCTACCCAAATCTTCACTAATTTCCTCAAACGAACGAGGTAGGGTATAAAGATCTCTAGCCCATTTCTCTTGCACAGAGAATACACAGACACCAAACATATTCCAGATAACATTGGATGTACTAATCCAATCAATCTCATCGCATCTTCTGCCTATGTAATACTTTAATTTCACTGCATCTGTTGACATTGTTACATCCCCGTATAACCGTACATTAGAGTACCGTATTCTGAAGCAGCACCAGATGCCCTTCCACTAGTACCTAAACTATCCATTCGACTATCTCTTTGGAAACTGTGACTTGCATATGTGAATAGATAACCATTATTATTCTGGTTACCATCATACTGACCACAAATAAATCCATACTCATTTCCAGTATGCATTGTTTCCTCACCAGTTGTTATGCCATTCTTACTGACACTTGCTCTACGACCACCATTGTAAGAATCTCTTACATGCCAATCATTAGAAGTACGATAACCACCACCAGTGTTCCAGTACATGAAACCATTTCTACTCGAAAGGGTTTTGTTAGTACCATCAGTACCTGGGTTATCTGCCCAAGAGTGGAATGTTTCTGTAGCAAAGTTAAAGTTCTGTCCAGAACCCTGTTTGATCCATCCTACTGTAGCACCTTGTCCACATGCAGGGTTGTTCTGATCACCATTGGGGTGAGTTGTACTCTGGTTATTTGATGCAGTAATCAAATTATATTTCGTTATCTGAGAACTATTACCACCATGAACATATGCATAATTGAAGTCCTTCTTCATACATGATGTTCTATTTCTAGTAGTTGCCATCGAAGTAGCAGCACCAGTATTACTATCTGTAACCATACTGATAGAAGATACTAAATTAGTAGTTGCGTTCCAACTATCACCTGTAGCAAATATGTAACTCTTGAATGAAATATTCCATGCTGAGTCAATATAAGCACCTGACCATGTAGTCAAATCTCCTAAGTTAGCCTGTGAGAATGTGGAGTGTGTAAGTCTGTTTACATTTTTCCAAGAATTACCACCACGATATCCACACTGACTATATCCTCTAGTAATATCAAAACCTGCTTTATATGTCGCTTGAGCAGAACCTTCAGAAGTTCCTTCATTACCAGTATCCCAATATGCAGTACCAGAAGTACCACCAGATCTCAGAACCCTACCAAGGTTAGAAGCATCTTGTGCGGGTAGAGTTACGAAAGGTGATCCATTCTGTAAAAGTGATCCAGTAAAATTAATATTTCCAGTAACATCTACGTTACCATTATAATTAGCACCACCAGTAGGAAAACTAACTGCCCCACTCTGGTTTAAATTGGTTACTTCATCAACCTTAATTCTTGATGCCATTAGACTTCTACCTCCTCAATACTAAACCCATCGGCAAAAGTTACTCCAGCACCTTTCTTTTGTTCAATGATATCATCCATATCATAGTCCTCATCGGGCAGTAAGTACTCATTAGCGGGTACTAATAGCTTTTCACTATTTACCTTAGTTGTACCGTTATACCATTCAAAGGTATATCGAAATGCATATACATTATGATTTTGAGGAATAGCTACTCGCTTATTCTTCACTACCTTTAACTTGGTGTAAGTTAATCTAAACTCGTCTAGTGCTTGTGCCATTATTTTACGTACATAGCTCCATAGTTGAAGTAGTCACCACCAGAACTATTCCAGAAAGGAGCGTTCTGATAACCAGATCCATTTCCACCCCAGAAACTTCCAGACCAACAAGATCCATACCACCATGGTGCTCTATTGTACAAGTTTGCACAGTTACCACCATACTGGTCTTGGTCTCTATCAGTAGTAGTAAAGTTATAACCGTTACTAATATGGTATGACCAAACTCCAGGGTTAGGACTTCCCAACTCAACGTTAAGACTATTTTCTCCTACCCAATCATAGTTGGCACCCCAACCTGTCCATCTCCATCTTGCCCTTTTACTATGAGAACCAGTAGATCCTAAAGGAACACTCGATCCAGCAACATAGTAAACAACATCTCTGTTCGCATTATTTCCATTAGCAATTCCTTGCCAACCATCTAGTCCCATCCAGGCAGCATACTGTTTAGGATCTCCACTACCCCATGTAGAACCACTACTTACATAATGATCAGTAGATGTTGCTGCTTGTGCGTAAGTTAATGCAGGAATAGAAATATTCATTACATTACTTGCCACCATAGTCCATCCACCACCATCATACGAAGTATCAATCCATTGTTTCTTAGCAACTCCATTAATCTTAACCCAATACCAACCCGTAGCAGGGTTAGAAAGGTTAACCATAACATCTGTTGCTTTATCAAATGCTTTATCAGCAGAACTTCCATCTGGTTTTGAGTCACCAACAGCAACCCATTCAGTTCCATTATAAGCTTCAAATACAGCTAATGAACTATTCCATCCAATCAACCCAGTCTCAGCAGAAGGTCTAGTTGCAGTAGTCCATTCTGGTAATTTGAGGTTACCTTCAATTCTCAATTTGTGACCACTAGGAATTCTTACGTCATTACTATACGTAGAAAATCCTTGTAAATCATGAACGGTTAGTGTACTCATATCCTTTTAAACAATACTCCAGGATCCGCCATTATTAATGGTAATTGTCGTACCATTATTTATAGAGATCGGACCAGCGGAGAAACAGTTATCTCCATTATTTACGTTGATGTTTTCAGCAACACTGTTGCGGTTCCTTCTAAAGACACCGTATGTATCAACCCACATTTTATCACCACTTGCTCTTAGAACTGTGGACTTCTGACCAGATGATAAACCCTCACCTGCATACAAGTTAAGACCATTTAATCCGTCAACTTGTAAACCATATGTTGATTGTGTTCGATCACTACCTGAGTAGAATGTCCAACAACCATTATCATTAAGAGATCCAATACCATTATCACTATCACTTCTAAAGAAGAAGTCACTACCAGTCCTGAAATATGTATGAGAGTTATTGGAGAAGTAGAATCTTGGTTGACCACCAGCATCATTCAACCATGTGTTAACAGATGCAGGGAAGTAAGGAAGATTAAGTGCTGAATAACCATCAAGTAAATCTGCGTTAAGGTTAGGACATACAGTTGTTGAGTTAACTGAGAGAGGAGCAGTACCAGTTGCAACACCAGATGAAATCTGTTGTTCTGCTCTTAAAACTTTCTGGAAGGTTGTTCCACCATCACCTCTGATGTAGAATGCTTCCTTAGGAGTTCCAATTGTCTCAACTCTGAAACGAATAGCAGGAGAACTATCACTAAGACCAGACCATACTTGATCAAAGTACATGTCTCCAACGCTATTGTCATAACGCATTAAGAAACCTTCTGTTGTGCCATTGTTTTGGCCAGTAAATCTAATCTGAGGATCAGCACTACTGTTAGTGTTTGTACCTGCAGAAATTCTAAGTTCAGCAGTTGTTCCACTATCACTGTAAAGGTGAAGTAGTGTAGATGGATTGCTTGCTTGATTACCAATACCTACGTTCTCACCTCTCCATACCATTGTGGTATTAGAAGAATCGGTTCCATAGTATAAGTAAGTTCCACTATATCCAAAGTATTTGGAATCATCACCAAATCTTATATAACCTGTGTTTGAGTTAGCCTTACCCTTAACTGCTAATGTATTTGTAGTGGATTTACCAAGAGTAATACCATTACCATCAGCAAGACTTAATGTTGAAGTACCAGTGTTAGTAAAGATACCTTGGTCA
>PBPE01000073.1 GCA_002724585.1 Dehalococcoidia bacterium
AAATAGCACGAGTGGGAAGTTTTATTCAGGCTATGGAGTTGATTGATCAACAGGTCTACGATAACAGGGCGGTGAAGAGGGATTTGTGGGCTGAAATATTAGCTGGAGAAAACTTGGAAGTTTCTGTGCCAATCTAGACTTACTGTAAATCATATATTAACTAAAAAGCCCATCACGTGATGGGCTTTTTAGTTAATATATGATTTACAACAATAGATTCAATATATGGGTGACTATGATGTATTCAAAGGGACCTTTACACGATGTACATGTCGCTGATCTCAGTCATGTTATTAGCACAGATATTCCGATCTGGCCACAAGATCCAGCTGTCCAAGTAGAGCAGTGTGCTAGTTTTTTGACCGAAGGATATTGTTTAAATAAATGGGTTTTGGGAGAACACATCGGGACGCATATTAATGCCCCAAGTGCTTTTCTTGAGAATGGAGACACTATTGATAGATACCGGGTAAATTCTCTGATTTGTTCTGCCGTATGCATAGACGTTCAACTTAGTGTAGGACAAAACGCTAATTATCTGTTCACTATGGAGGACCTCCGTGATTGGGAGAACATCTTTGGGCCAGTTGTAGATGGATCACTTGTTCTGCTTAACACCGGATGGAGCGCGTATTGGAATGATCCTTTGAGGTATATGAGTATGGATATAGAAGGGGGAATGAACTTTCCCGGTTTTAGTGAGGAAGCGGCCAATTTTCTGATCTCTGAAAGGGGAATAAAAGGCGTTGGAATCGATAGTCCAGGTGTAGATGCGGGATCTAATTTAGAGTATTCCATTAATAAGCTTGTCCTTTCCGAAAATCGGATAGTATTGGAAAATCTGACTAATTTGTCAGTCTTACCCGCTGTTGGTGTGAGCCTATCAATCGGTATAATCAAATTAAAGGGCGGACATGGTAGTCCAGCATCAGTGATGGCGTATTATTAACAGGGAGTGCAATTGTTCACAGTTGCACTCCCTGTTAATAACTAAATTGCCGCTACTCCAGCTTTGGCACATTCTTCATCCTGTTCGCTGGTTCCGCCACCTACTCCGCACGCACCGGCTATATTACCATCGCGTATTATTGGGACGGCTCCTTGGCCAAGAATCATATGTCCTCCAGAAGCTTGTGCGACGCCGCTGGGAGTGGGTTCATTGGCGCGAGGTTGCATGACTCCGCTGGGGCGTCCGAATGCCGAAGCTCCGACAGCCTTTCCTAAGCTACCATAAGTGCTGGCCCATATGGCACCATCCATTCTGTTGACTCCTATCGTCCTTCCTCCGTTGTCTACAACTGACACAGTAACTTTGATATTAAGTTCTTCTGCTTTAGCAATAGCTGCGTCCATGATCTTTTGTGCTTCTGCAAGTGTTATTGACATAATTTCTCCTGTGAACTTATTCGATTGGCACCTAATTGTAACCGAAAATAGATTCGATCTCACGGTGTAGGGGAGAAAGGTTAAAATCAACATCGTCGGTGATATACTTTGCACATGATGAGATTGGGTAGGGAAATAATTGCTTACTAAACGCATAATTCCATGTCTGGATGTTGATGCTGGACGAGTAGTAAAAGGCACTAGTTTTATTAATATAAGGGATGCTGGAGATCCTGTGGAACTCGCAGCCTTCTACGATGCACAGGGTGGGGATGAGTTGGTTTTTCTAGATATCACAGCCAGTTCGGATAATCGCAATACCATGATAGACGTAGTGGAAAAAGTTTCCGAGCAAGTGTTTATCCCGTTGACTGTTGGTGGTGGTATACGAAAAGTGGGAGACATGAGGGATCTTCTTCATGCTGGAGCAGATAAAATATCAGTTAATACCGCTGCTATAAATGAACCGGAACTGATATCACAGGGTGCCGGTCAATTTGGTAATCAATGTATAGTTGTAGCGATAGACATTAAGCGCGTGAGTGGTATTAAAACGGAAGACAATGTAGATCCAGAAATAGCAGTGACCGAGGATTCCATTTGGGAAGTATTCACTCATGGAGGGCGTAATTCTACGGGGATTGACGCGGTTAAGTGGGCTGTTAGAGCTGCTGAATTAGGCGCTGGTGAAATATTATTAACGAGTATGGATGCCGACGGACAGTTGTCTGGTTATGATTTAGAAGCAACTAGTGTGGTATCACAGGCAGTTAGTATTCCAGTTATAGCTAGTGGGGGGGCAGGCACTTTAGAGCATTTACATGAAGCTTTTACAACGGGTCAAGCGGATGCGGTTTTGGCGGCCAGTATATTTCACTTCGGTACGTATTCTATTCAGCAGGCTAAGGAGTACTTACACGAATATGGTGTTTCAGTCCGGATGTAAACTGCATTAGATTCTTGATATTAAGGTCAGTTTATAAATGGCAAAAATAAAAGCTGTTGTATTTGATATGTTTAATACGCTTGTTGAAGACGGTGATAATTATTGGGAGCGTACTTTTGAACATATAGTACAGCACCAAGGATTGAACTTGTCTGGAGAAGCCCTTCGAAGAGAATGGCGGTTGATAGATGAGCAATACAGATCTAAACGTGGACTTGATGGTTGGCCATTTCACACATATAGAGACTGTTGGCAGAAGAGCTTTGAGACTGTTTACAGTAACATAGGTTCGGATGGTAATGTGGAAACATCGATAGGGATTATAATTTCTGACATGGTTCAGAGACCGTTGTTTCCAGAAACTGTAGCTGCCCTGCGTTCGATATGTGATAAGGTAACTATCTCGTTATTGTCTAACGCAGACGATGCATTTTTGATTCCGGTTGTTGACCGTATCGGACAGTTTTTCGATTATGTTATATCGTCAGAATCTTCGCGGTGTTATAAACCTAGCGCTCAAATTTTCAATGATGTAACAGAGAAGCTTCGAGTTCGTCCCGATCAAATACTATACGTAGGCGACAGACAGTGGGAAGATGTTCATGGCCCGAAATTGTTCGGTATGGCCGCAGCGTGGATAAACCGTGACCATATCTCTAAAAACCCGAATCTTTACGAGCCAGACCATATAATAACTAATTTGTATGAAGTAAAAGAGTTAATCAATTAAATCTGAGGTATACCGATGGACATGAAGGTTAATGACAAAGGTCTTATACCGGCAATCGCTCAAGACGTAAATACAGGTAAAGTGCTTATGCTGGGTTATATGAATCCAGGAACTTTGAAACGGACTCTAGAAGGCGGACAGGTCTGGTTTTACAGTAGGAGTCAAGAAGATTTGTGGCACAAAGGTGAGATATCCGGAAATTATTTGAATCTTAAGTCAGCTTGGATCGATTGTGATGCGGATACGATCTTGTTGCAGGTAGAGCCTGATGGACCTACGTGCCATACCGGTGAGCCTAGCTGTTTCTTTAATGCACTAGACCAAATGCCCGAAGCTTATGAAGACACGGATATTGGATCAGGGATTATCGAAGAATTGTATTCTGTGATACAAGACCGGCAAAAGGATATGCCGCCTGATAGTTACACAACCACCCTTTTACAGGAGGGTACCAACCGGATAGCTCAAAAAGTCGTTGAGGAGGCTGGAGAAACTGCTATAGCGGCAGCTTCTGGAGATGTTGATCATATCCCATCTGAAGTAGCTGATATGATTTACCACACTTTGGTGCTTATGGCGGATTCGGGGGTGAAGCCCAGTCAAATATGGCAGGAACTGCGAAATAGACGGTAGTAATTGAGATGTCTATTGTCTGAAATTGTCACCAGATTTGTATATATTCCAAACCCCGTTCTTGTAGGATGTGACATTTCCGGTCCCTGTAACTAGCCATCCGTCAGGACTTTTTACACACGCTGTTTTAGCGTCTATGCCTAGTATCGTTATATCGGATGGTACTTCTGATTTCAAATCGTTTGCGGTTTTCTCGGGGTCGGTATTTTCATGATGTGGTAGGACTGCGATGTTTGGTGCGATACCTAGCCCTTTGACCCATTCCCCCACACCGGGTCGTCTCATGAGAGTACCGAGCACCATTGCACCTGCACTGGAACCAGCTAGAACAGATCCATTTTTCAGTGCGGATTGGATGGATTTCAATAGAATCGTTCCGTTTAAACTATCTAATAAGTGGTCAGGATTTCCACCAGTAAAATAAATTATGTCTGCTTCTTGTATACCATTGATCAATTCGTTGTCATTGGCGTCACTTTTATTCAATATCATTAGGTCGAATGCATCTGTGCCAAGGCGTTCAAAATAATCCACTCCATTTTTGGCTGCCCTGTTTGGAGCTGTGTCAGCGGCAGTGGGTATTATTAGAACTCTGGGAGCATTCAACCCATAGTGGCGGATCATTTCCAGATCCATAGGCTCACAGCCGGCTCGAAACTCTTCGCCTCCGGCCAAGGCAATATTTATTGGCATGTGGTCTCCGGCGGATTCTGAAAATCTGAAGATATATTGTTATCGATTGTAACAGAAATTCAGATAATAAGGTGTTCGGATAATTGATTGATACGGTATTTTTGTAAAATGCGTCCAAGGCTCGGAAAATATTACCTAACAATTTCCCATACCTTTTCAATCAGGAGTACTATGTGTAGTCTAGTGTCAATAATCGACAAATTGTGAGGTCCAAGACATGTTTAACAATGTGCACCACGTACGAATTCTAGTCTATAACGCTGACGATATGGTGGAGTATATGGAGACAAATTTTGGAATGCGCCCAGTTAAGGTGAAGGTATACAAGGAACGCGGTATGAAGAACGCTATATACAAGGTGGGTGAGACCAATTTAGAAATAACCGAACCACTGGATATGAGTTCTAAGATGGGACAATTTCTGGAAAGAGAAGGACCAGGGATATATCATATCGCGTTCGGAGTTGACGGAATTGAACAAGCAGCGAAAACCCTGGCCTCTAAAGGGAATAAGATGCGTGGCGATAATGGTATGACAAGAAGCGCGGAAGGTTATATGACAGCTAATATTGATCCGGAGAGCTCTCTGGGCTTTCCCTTTCAGATTGCTGAGGGATAGCAGTAAGTCGTGGTAAAAATCACCTTAAGTTAAATATTCGCTACCGGATCATATGTTAGTATTTATACACTCAATGTAAAGCTATGAGTTGATAGCGAATATTTGGGAAAATTTATGGTCAGCAGGGGACCTTTATGGCATCTGGTTTGATAAGAGATAAAATAGCGCAATTAGTCGAAGATGGGATCAACGTGCTTCGAAATGAAGGGGTTGTTAAGTTGGAGACAACTCCGGATATCATGATAGAACGCCCCTCGAATCGCGATCATGGTGATTTTGCTACGAATTTGCCGTTAAGATTGTCCCGTTCTACTAGTTTGAAACCCATGGAACTGGCACAAAGATTAGTCGACAATATCCCAGTAGTAGAAGAGATTGCAAAAGTCGAAGCTGCATCTCCAGGTTTCGTTAATTTCTCGTTGGACGATAATTGGGTGCAACAACAGGTTGATCTTGTAAGAGAGTCCGGATCGTTCTTCGGGAATGTGCAGTTTGGGAACGGAACCAAGATAATGGTTGAGTTTGTTAGTGTAAACCCGACTGGACCAGTACACGTTGGCCACGCTCGCGGGGCGGTTCTTGGCAGCGTGCTGGCAAATATATTAGATGCCGCGGGATTTGATGTTTCCCGTGAATATTATGTTAACGATGCTGGTAGTCAAATGGAGGCTTTTTATAGATCCGTTCATGCTAGATATCGAGAAGCAATTGGTCTTGATAGTGAATTTCCAGAGAATGGTTATCGTGGAGATTATATCTCCGATATAGCAAGTGATATTGTAGATGAGCATGGGAAGGGATTTGCTGATATTGATGACTCGGATGCTATTAGAGAAGTCGGAGATATAGGCCGTGAAAGAATGGTATCTGTTATTGCATCTGACCTAGAGAAGATTGGAGTGACCTTTCAAAATTGGTTTAGTGAACATTCTCTGTATGACGGCGATCAAAATCAATATGATAAGGCTATGCAAATCTTAAAGGACCAAAATTATTTGGTTGAGAGAGAAGACGCATTGTGGTTTGCATCAACTCTGTTGGGAGAAGATAAAGATAACGTGGTTGTCAGATCAAACGGAGAGCCAACATACTTTGCCTCGGATATCGCATATCACTATAACAAATTTGCTTCTCGGGGATTTGACAAGGTTGTAAACATCTGGGGAGCCGATCATCAAGGTCATGTTCCAAGAATGAAAGCTGCTGTGAAAGCTCTTGGACTTAATGACGATAATCTTACTGTTCTGATCTCTCAGTTGGTTACTTTGAAACGTGGTGATGAAGTAGTGAGAGCATCAAAGCGTACAGGAGACTTTGTAACGCTTAATGAATTAGTCGAGGAAGTTGGCTCTGATGCTTGCAGGTATTTTTTCCTGGCACGGTCAGCGACCAGTCAAATGGAATTTGATCTTGAACTGGCAAAGAAAGAGTCGTCTGAAAATCCTGTGTACTATGTGCAGTATGCCCACGCTAGAAATGTCGGCATATTAAATCTGGCTCGGTCTCAGAACATAGATTGGTCTGTAGGTGATGTGGCCTTGCTGACTGATCCCAACGAGCTAAATTTGGTGCGGACTATCTTGAGATTGCCGGAACTAGTTGAGTACATGTCAGACACTCTTGAACCCCATCACTTACCTCATTATGCAATGGAATTAGCCATCGCATTTCATTGGTTTTACGAGAATTGTAGGGTGATATCGGCTAATAAAGAAGATGACCAGATCACTTTAGCCCGGCTCAAGTTAGTTGAAGCGTCACAAATAGTTCTTAAACGAACTTTGGAGCTAATGGGGATGAATGCACCCGAGCGTATGTAATCTGGATAGATTTCAGGAAACATCTAATCTTTGACCCTCCTTCAGCCTTGAATTCGATAAACCGTAGGTTTATGATTAACCATAACTCTTGTTGACCTCTATTTTTGAAAGGTTATAACAAGTCACCATCTCCTTATCCTTATCCCACTCCACGGGATTACGTCTCAATTGTGGCTTGTCTTATTGAATGCGGATTTTAATTAGAATTACCCTGATGGCTTGGCGATATAAGGTTCGCCTGATACTCGCGTATATCGCTTTTGCCGCTGCAATAGCTTTTGCTCTCCTAGTTCCTCGTATCTTCGGTGAATCGATAGATTCTTTAGTGATAGTCCAAGACGGAACGGTGGTTCCTCAAGATGTAGCAATCTGGGGCATGGGAGGGCTATTGTTTATGGCCGCTCTCCTATTGGGAGCGAGTCTAATGAGGGGATTTTCTGATTTTGGACGTACATATGCTACTGATTCTTTGTCACAGAAAGTCGCCTATGACATAAGAAATCTTTTGTATGACAAATTACAGCATATAAGTTTTGCTTACCACGATAAAGAACATACCGGAAACCTGATGTCGAAAGCAACGTCCGACGTTGAGTCTATCCGTAGGTTTATTAATTTAGGCCTGGTTAGGTCCCTCGACGTCATTGTTCGACTAATAGCAATAGTTGGAATATTGATGTTCTTGAACTGGAAGCTTGCTCTACTTAGTTTGATCTTTGTTCCGTTTGTAATCTTGAGATCAGCTATCGTATTAAGGCGCTTGAGAAGGATGTGGCTGCACGTACAAGAAATCATGGGTGAAACTGTCACGGTTCTCCAAGAAAACCTCGTCGGTGTAAACGTGGTGAAAGCTTTCGCTTCTGAAGATTATGAAATTCGTAAGTATGCCGCTAAAGCTACTGAATTGCGGGAAGAATATTTCCGCACAGAAAGACTTCAGGGTATAAACAGTGCTTGGATGACCTTTTATTTTACTTTTGCGCTTGGGGTAGTACTTTGGTTCGGTGGTTGGGAAGTAGTTAGAGGTAACTTAACCGCTGGCGGTCTAGCACAGTTTGTTCTCTACATGAACCAATTGACTTTTCCTATTAGACAATCGGCCCAAGTTATCAATAGTTTTTCCAGGGCTATTTCTTCGGGGCAAAGAATATTTGAAGTTTTGGACGCTAGTTCGCCAGTATCAGAACGACCGGATGCTAGGGTGTTATCTCGATCAGAGGGTACAGTTAAGCTGCATGATGTTTCATTTTCATATGATGATCGAATTCCTGCACTAAGGAATATTGTAATAGAGGCAGAGCAAGGTCAGATAACAGCTATTCTAGGTTCTCCAGGAAGTGGAAAGAGTACGATCGTAAATCTTCTTCCCAGATTCTATGACGTAACTGAGGGCAGTATAACGATAGATGGACAAGACATACGTGAATTTACACTTGAATCATTGCGCAGGAATGTGGGTATTGTCCAACAAGATGTCTTTTTATTCAGTGCCACTATTAGAGATAACATAGCTTACGGTGTGGCAAATGCGACAGAAGAAGATGTTATAAATGCCGCTAAAATAGCGCAGTTGCATGATCATATAATAAGCCTCCCACAAGGATATGATACTTGGGTAGGAGAGCGTGGATCCACGCTGTCGGGAGGGCAACGCCAGAGACTTTCTATAGCTAGAACAGTGTTGATCAACCCTCCAGTCTTGATTTTGGATGATTCTACTTCCAGTGTCGATGTGGAAACGGAAAGGTTAATACACCGAGCTATGATCGATGTTATGAAAGGAAGAACGACCTTTGTAATAGCTCATAGACTGAGTACAGTCAGAGAAGCAGATCTGATCGTAGTGTTGAAGGATGGAGAAATTGCAGAACAAGGTACCCATGATGAACTGCTATCTGCTAATGGAATCTACCGAGAGATATATGATTTGCAATTGAGACCACAAGAGGAACTTCTACTTGATGCTGCTATATCCAACTCAGATTCTGGGGGAGACAATTAAATGAGAGGACACGGTGGCGGAGGGATGCTCAGTGGGCTAAGGGGAACAAATGCAGGTGGTATGCATGCCCCTACCGCTGATAATCTGACCGATGATGAAGCTTTAGGAAAGGTTTACGACAACGCTGTTGTCATGAGGCTATTAACGTATATAGCTCCGTACAAAAAAGATGCCCTGATGTCTCTTTTTGCGGTCGGTATCTATACCGCTGCTAATGTATGTATTCCATTGTTAATAATGCTTGGTATTAACTGGGGTGTTAATAGCGGTGATATTAATAATCTCCATTTAGTAGGATTAGCCTTTCTTGTAGTGACGTTAGTCCATTTTGGAGCGAACTATATGCAGTTCGTTTACGTTGCTAAAGTGGGGCAGGGGATACTGTACTCCCTTAGAACCGAAATGTTCGACCATCTGCAAGAATTATCTACGTCCTTTTTCCATCGAACATCGGTGGGTAGAATAATGTCTCGAAGTCTTAGCGATGTTAATCAAATACAGGAAACATTTGAGCTGATTGTAGTTGCACTGGCTGATTTGCTAAGTTTATTCGGCATAATAATAGCTATGTTAATCATAGATTGGCAGTTAGCACTAGTCAGCTTAAGCATAGTTCCGGTACTCTTCTTAATCTTGGGGTATTGGCAAAGATTTGCGAAAAGGTCATTTATACGTATCCGCCGTGCCATAGCGATGGTTAATGGGGAGTACAACCAAAATATTACTGGGGTGAGGGTTGTCCAAAGCTTGAATAGACAAGATGAAAATCTTGCCCACTTCGATGGTCTTAATCAGGAGCACCTCGATGCTAATTTGGAAGCAAGCCGATTCTCTGGTGGACTTCAGCCCACTGTGGAATTTCTAACAGGAATCGGGATGGGGTTCGGTATAATTTTAGTGGGCGGAGTCCTGTTACAAAGAGGAGAAGTGGAATGGGGTGTGTTGGTAGCCTTTGCACTATGGATTCAAAGGTTTTTTGAACCAATACGTCAGCTCACAATGCAATATAGTCAGTTGCAAAGAGCTATGTCTGCTGGAGTCAGGATATTTGAGCTTCTAGATGTAGAACCGGAAGTGAAAGATGGCGACGAAGCTGTGGAAATGCCTCCTTTAAAAGGAGATATAGAATTCAAAAATGTAGATTTTCACTATGTGCCTGGTGTCGAGGTAATAAAAGATATCAATCTGAAAATTAACGCGGGGGAAAATGTCGCGCTTGTAGGGTCTACTGGAGCAGGTAAGAGTACTTTTGTGACGTTGGTACACCGATTTGCTGATGTTACAGGTGGTAGCATTTCTATAGATGGATACGATATAAAAACCGTAAAGCGCAGTTCATTAGTTGGTCAGATGAGTATGGTTTTACAAGAACCTTATCTATTCTCTGGTACGGTCAAAGAAAATATCCGATATAGTCACGAAGAGGCGTCGGACGACGACATTAGGAGAGCTGCTGAGGCGGTTGGAGCCCACGATTTCATAATGTCTCTTGATGATGGGTATGATTCTATCCTTGCTGAAAGGGGCATAAATCTAAGCGTAGGGCAACGGCAGTTGATAAGCTTTGCTAGAGCGGTCGTCGCCGATCCTAAAATATTAGTTCTTGATGAAGCCACAGCTAATATTGATACTCACACGGAGTTAGTGATTCAAGAAGCTCTCAAACGTGTTTTGCAGGGAAGGACATCTATTGTTATCGCACATAGGCTGTCCACTATAAGGAACGCGGATAAAATAGTTGTCTTGGACCAGGGAAGAATAGCTGAGGTGGGAAGGCATGAAGACCTGTTATCTCAGAATGGCGTCTATGCAAAGCTGTATGCAATTAACTACGGTCTAAGTAATGAAACAGAGTCATCTGATGAGCCTGGGAATGCTCTACTATCGTCTGGTGATAAAGACTAATACAGATTATTTCCATAGACATCCTAGTCCTGACTGCTGAGAGAGTTTTTGAACCTGCATTAGATATTGCTTGTGCTGGCCATCTCGTCGCCAGGCTTCGGCGAATCCACGCTCTATAAGAAGCTCGTCGATACTATCGCCTGATTCAGTATATGCATAATATAGGCTCCTCTGAAAGTTATCTTTAGACCGTGGTCCACTCTCCACTCGTACGCGGTTGCCTGAAAGTTTTCTTAGTTCACTGGTAGCTTCTCTGTAACATCTGTCACCTTTTTCTGGTGCGTTGATTCCGAATAATCGGATCCTTCCTTCACTACTATCTATAGTATCGCCATCAATAGTTTTACCTACATTGACTGTTTTGCATGCAGTGCAGCAAAGAGTTGTTTGACATTGTTCTTCAGTCAATGGGATTGGCTCCTTGGAGCTACATGCGACAATGGCAAATAGCAACATGATCAAGGCGCTTCGCATGGTAATCTCTCGAGTTGGGTATTTTTTTACTAATTGTTCCTTATGAAGTCTTCAATTATGGAAGCCAATAAGTCTGGTTTATGGTATCCGATATCATGAATAGTGTCCGGGATCCATGTGACCTCACAGGTGGGAATAATTGATTCGGCAGCAGATACCATTATTTCCCGTAAGCGGGCGAATTCTGTATTTGCTCTATCTGATTGAGGGCCCGCAGCAACAATCAAAGTTGGACACTGGATTTGAGATAATGTAACTGATGGGGGTGTGTCCCACATAGTTTGTAATATTTGTCGATGATTATCAGGGTGCAATATATCTCTTATTTCCCCTTCGTCATCTTCGTAGACCATACTAAGGACGGTTTCTTCTAAATCCGTGTCCCAGCAGTCTCTTAATTGATATCGCATCTTCTCGATAAAGTCCTTGCGTTTTCCAGAAACATCTCTGGGAGAGAATCGTGACCTAAATCCTTCCCAACTGGGATTAGGAAGTAAATGTCCATCCTGAAAACCACCATCAACCATGATTAGATGTGACACTCTGTCAGGAAATAATGCAGATATATTGGAGGCCACGTGCCCACCCCACGAATGGCCTATTAGGGGTATATTCTGAAGATTATTGTGATTCAAGAGATTTATAATATCAGTAGACATTGTGGCCCAATCATAACCTGTATTTGATTGAGATGATTTACCATGCCCTCGTTGGTCAGGAGCTATCAGCGAAAAATCTGTTAAATATTTGGATAAACGGGTATACCATTGTGCAGAGGAAGCCAAACCATGAAGCCCTATCAGAGGTTTTTTTCCTTCATTCCATTTCAAATAATGCAATCTCATGCCTGGGGATTCCAGCCATTGTTCCTGCGGGGATGACGGATAGTATTGATAATCTTTCAACTTAGAAGGCTCCATTGAAGGATCGTTGGGAATGGATTCAGAATTATAGCACTAAAGCCGCGATAGCGTATGGAGTCACTACATCAGTGTCGGCGTTAGTGATAATATACGCTGGTCTGTATGAGAGAGAAGGTTCGGAGAAAATATAGTGGATTTTGAGTTCAGTAACCAGGACGAAGAATTTAGTCAACAGCTGGCAGAGTTTATTAGTTCAGAATATGATCCTGTTTGGGACAATCTTAATTCGGTAACTACAGATGAGAATTGGCAAATTACTCTCGATGTAAGACGAAAGTTAGCCAATAATGGCTGGTTAACAATGCACTGGCCTGTGGAATACGGTGGCCAACAGACTTCGGCGGTGCGGTCTGCCATATTCAATGAGGCAATGTCTTATCACCGCGCTCCTGGACGAGATAACTTTGGAGTCCGCATGATGGGCGCAACTTTGATGATTCATGGCTCGGAAGAGCAAAAGCTGGAACATTTACCAAAAGTAGCCAAAGGAGAAGTGCAGTGGTGCCAGGGCTACAGCGAGCCCGAATCTGGATCTGATCTGGCTTCTCTGTCTACACGAGCTGTAAGAGATGGTGATGAGTTTGTAATTAATGGGACCAAAATTTGGACATCTATGGCCCACAGAGCCGACTGGATTATGCTCCTCGCAAGAACTGACCCTGATGCATCGAAACATCGCGGTATTAGTTTTTTCTTAGTCGATATGAAAAGCCCCGGTATAGAAGTACGACCTATCATAAATATGGCTGGTAAGCACGAATTCAACCAGATAATGTTTGAAGATGTCCGAGTCCCTGCTACTAATATAGTCGGAGAGGAAAATCGTGGATGGTATGTAGCCGTAACGCTATTGGATTTTGAGAGATCGGGCATAGATTACTCCGCCAGAGCAAGGCGTTTGCTAGATGACACGCGTGACTATGCATCAGGAACAATAATAAATGGCGCACCTATGATTGATATACCATGGATTCAGAATGAGCTAGTGGATAGGTACGTCGAATGTGAAACGGCTAGGTTGATTGCCTATAATGTCGCTTACATGCAGAGTTCAGGGCTAGTTCCGAATAGGGAAGCTTCGATTAGTAAAGTGTTCGGAAGCGAGATAGTTCACAAGACTACTGAAACATGTATGAACATATTGGGTGCGTATGGAAGCCTCGCTCCTTCTGACAGTAGAGCAATTCTGGAGGGACGTGTTCAGGAATGTTGGTTTGCTAGTTTTTCGGATACTATCGCGGCGGGAACCTCCGAGATACAAAGGAATATCATTTCTAGCAGAGGACTAGGCCTGCCTAGAGGATAGGTTATATAAGAAGGAGTGAGTTGATGGAAAACCATGGAAGTTTGGAATATCACTATAAGAATATCGGTCAGGACATCATCTGTGGCGCTGAGACAATTTCCGATATAAATAAGACATTAGATGGATTGAATGTAAGTAGGGCATTGATAGTTTGTGGTCCGACAATATTGTCCAAAGCTAATGTTGTTCAGCGAGTTGAAGCCGCTCTTGGTGAAAAATATGTAGGCATTTTTTCGGGAGTTACGCCTCATTCGCCTATAAATACCGTCGAAGACGGTGTGCAAGTGTGTAAAGATCTCAACCCGGATGTCATTATCGCTGTTGGTGGAGGGAGTACCAGTGATACGGCTAAAGGCATATCTATGGTATGGTCCGGTGGCGGAGATATTCATGACTATGCCATTAAATTTGAACCTCCTAATAAGATAATACACCCAGAAACTCCTGATAAAACCGTGCCTATAATTGCCGTTCCCACAACTTTAGGAGGAGCTGAGCTAAGTGCAGGAGGTGGAGGATTTACTGATAAAGAACTTGGTAGAAAAATTTCATTATCGGGAAGAGGTACTAGACCAAAGGTGATAATAATTGATGGTGAAGCACTTACCACTACCCCAATGCGGATAATGTTAGGGACAGCAATAGGCCAGCTTCGTATCGCCATAGAAAGTGTCTATTCCACAAGTCATAATCCAATTGGCGATGCATTAGCATTGCATGCCATCAGAATGATAATGGAATATCTTCCGTTGTGTATCGATAGAGATATAAATGTACTGCTCCACACTAAAACAGCCGCCTGTTTGCCTATGTTAGCGATGTCAGCCGTAGGTGGTGGCCTTGGTATTAATACAGCCATTGCTCACCACGTAGGAGGATTGTACGACGTGAATCATGGGGAAGCTAATGCAATTTTGTTGCCCCACACTATGAGATTCAACCTTGATGCCAGCGCGGATAGACAAGTTTTAATAGCGGAAGCAATGGGAATAGATGTAAGCAAAATGGACGCTGAGTCTTCTGGGTTGGTGGCGGCCGAGAAAGTATGGCAGCTCTGTAGGGACCTAGAACTTCCCGAAAAGTTAAGGGAGGTCGATGTCCCTAAAAACGGGCTAGAGTATATAGCTTCAGCGACTTTGCATGATAGAGCTCTGGCAACTAATCCAAAGCCAATTTCTGACGCTACCCCTATTATGGATGTTCTTAGTAAAGCGTGGTAGGCGTCTATCATTAGAGAATCGTGACTGAACTTACTACAAATAATGCAAAGGATTTTCTGGAACGCTTAGGTGTATGCTCTTCCGAAGATGTTTTGTCGCTTGAACTGTTGGGATGGGGTGTATCAAATACATTAGTAAAAGTAGTTACTGATAAGAATGCTTTTGTCATAAAACAGTCACTGCCACAATTAAATGTTAAGGAAGAATGGCTAGCCGATATCGACCGAATTCACAATGAGAAGATATGTATAGATCTTTTGTCACCGGTGATAAAGTCCGGAAGTGTTCCTTCGGTTATAGCTTATGATCCCGAGAACCATTTATTTGTAATGACCTGCGCTCCGGAATCGGGGGCTAATTGGAAGGAAATGCTTCTTGGTGGCGAGGTGTCGTCTGAATTGGCTGGAAAAGCCGGACATATACTAGGTGAAATGCACTTGTTCAGCATTGGTAGTGATAGAATTGCAGCGCAATTTGCTAATGATAAAGCTTTTGTACAGCTCCGTTTGGATCCTTACTATTATTTTACAGCGTCTAAACATGGAGATGTAGCTGATATTATCACTGCATGCGCGCGCGAGCTACATTCAACTAAATCAGTGTTAGTTCATGGAGATTACAGTCCTAAGAATTTTATTGTTGATGAAGAAAATTTGATTCTTTTGGACTTTGAAGTTGCCCATTATGGCCATCCTGTATTCGATTTGGCATTTATGCTAAATCATCTGTTTCTGAAAAGCATACATAATGCGTCAAAACAGTCCTTATACTTTGAAGCTGTGTCAAAATATCTGCGAGAATATCGGCAACTAGTACTCGGAAATAATTCGCTGCGTAGGTATTCTGACGAGAACAGTAAAGAGTTATTAATTCACATTGGTTGCTTAATGCTGGCACGAATTGATGGTAAGTCTCCAGTCGAATATATAGTTGACCCTGCACAGCAAGACAGGGTTAGGTTTATAGCAAAAACAATTATATCTGGAGAATGTTCCAATATAGCGAGCGTTATGAATTTGGTGTCTCAATAAGTATCTATTGGAGTTTGCAAATTGAAGATTGATACTAACATAGTTTCCCTTCATGCCAGAGAGGTGTTGGATTCACGAGGAAATCCGACTGTAGAGGTAGAAGTCTTCTTAAAAGGAGGGGGATTCGGGCGTGCGATAGTTGCCTCAGGCGCCTCGACTGGTACGCACGAAGCTCTGGAACTCAGAGATAACGATTTTAACCGATATGAAGGAAAAGGAGTTTTAAAGGCCGTAGCGAATGTCAATGAAGTTATCGCACCTGAATTAGTTGCTAATGGTATAGACGCATCAGACCAAAATTCCGTGGACAGATTTTTGCTTGATATAGATGGAACCAGTGATAAGTCAGCACTGGGAGCCAATGCTCTACTAGGAGTCTCTATGGCTTCGGCGCACGCGTCGGCCAATGCGTTTGGGCTTCCATTGTATCGCTGTTTGGGTGGTATGTCGGGAAAAGAATTGCCAGT
Source organism: Dehalococcoidia bacterium (assembly GCA_002724585.1). Taxonomy (GTDB): domain Bacteria; phylum Chloroflexota; class Dehalococcoidia; order Lucifugimonadales; family UBA3495; genus UBA3495. The sequence goes on from PBPE01000073.1 coordinate 16,156, forward strand.
CCCGATGGTTAACATAATTAGCGGCGGTCAGCATGGAAATTGGAGTGTTGATTTACAAGATTTTTTGGTAATACCGATAGGAGCCTGTTCGTATAGAGAAGCTTTAGCATGGTCTTCCGATGTTAGGAGAGCAATGTGGACATTGTTGGTGCAAAGAGGCAAGGCGCCTAACGGAGTAGCTGACGAGGGTGGGCTCGGGCCACTGTTGACATCTAACGAGGAAGCCTTGGAATTGATGGTAGATGCCTTCACCCTGTCTGGACATGAAGGTGGTTTAGATAAAGATGTGGCTATAGGCTTAGACGTGGCCGCCAATGAATTCTACGAAGATATGTCATACGTGTTGCATTGTGAAAATAGGAGTGTGACTGTAGAACAGATGATCAATATGCAGATCCAATGGACTAACGCATATCCGATATTGTCTATTGAAGACCCTTTGTATGAAGATGACTGGGAAGGTTGGAGAAAAATTACGGAAGAGATTGGGAGGGGCATTCAGATTATTGGGGATGATCTCTTTACAACAAACGTCGAGCGCATAATGAAGGGAGTGGAACAATCTGCCGCTAATGCGGTATTAGTTAAATTGAACCAAATCGGTACTGTATCAGAGACCTTGGATGTCATAGCACTAGCCCAAAAAGAAGGACTGGCTACAGTGGTCTCTGCTAGGTCTGGTGAAACCGAAGACACTACAATTGCGGACCTTGCAGTGGCCACTGGGGCTGGGCAAATTAAGATCGGATCCCTGACGAGATCAGAGAGACTAGCAAAATATAATCAATTACTGAGAATAGAAGATCAATTGGGATCTGAGTCGCGATACAACGGTAGGAATATATTTCGGCAATATCTGGATTAGACAGAGATTATAACGGTGTGTGATGAATTATGGTGACTCGTAATAATTACAAGATTTTGGTTACGGATTATGTGTGGCCCTCTACGGACCCTGAGAGGGAAGTACTTTCAAGTATTGGAGCTACCCTCATAGAAGCACCAGACCAAAACGAATCTACATTGATAACACTGGCTTCTGACGTTGATGCGATTATGACGTGTTTTGCTCAAGTGACTGCGAACGTAGTCAAGGCAGCCAAAAATTGTCTGGTTATCAGTAGATACGGAGTAGGTGTTGATAACATAGCTGTTTCAACAGCTACTGAAGAAGGCATACCTGTAACCTACGTACCAGATTATTGTGTGGATGAGGTTTCCGACCACGTAATGGCTTTACTGTTTACCTGGAATCGGCAACTTCTGTTTTACGATAAGGTTGCCAAGAAAGGCGACTGGGGAGGTTCTGTTTCACCTGTGCCGTTAAGACGATTGAAGGGTAAGAATTTTGGTGTTATTGGGTTAGGTAGAATTGGTCTAGCTGTAGCTAATAAAGCACACGCCTTAGGTATAAATGTATTGGGATATGATCCTTACGTGTCAAGTGATACGGATTCGTCTGGGAATATTTCCGTTACAACTTTGGAGGATTTGTTAGAGAAATCTGATTATATAAGTGTCCATACTCCACTGAACGATGATACCCGAGGGTTAATAGGGGAAACAGAGTTATCCAAAATGAAATCCTCATGCTATTTAATCAATTGCGCTAGAGGTCCTATTGTTGACGAGTCCGCACTTTATCAAGCCCTGATCTCCGGATCCATAGCAGGAGCTGGTCTAGATGTCTTGGAAGATACAGAACCAAGTGCTGATAATCCGTTATTTGGGCTCGATAATGTAGTTATTACACCCCATGTAGCGTTCCTGTCTAGTGAGTCAGTGCATGACCTAGAGGTGCGAACAGCTCAGGCTACTAGAGACGTGCTTCTAGGAAAAATGCCAGATTTTCTTGTTAATCCTGCTGTGCTACCTGTTTCTAGGATTAACTTGCACTAATAACAACACCGAATGCGGTGTGGAAGTTATTGCGCAGTACTCCCTCCGTCTATTACTAATTCAGATCCAGTGACAAATGATGACTCATCAGAGGCAAGGTATAAAACTCCATTGGCGACTTCCTCTGGTTTTCCTAATCTGCCCATAGGCAGTTTTTCCATTCTGACAGACATCGCATCAGGGTCTATGATAGATTGATGTATCATATCTGTTTCTATGGGGCCTGGATGTACTGAGTTGCACCTAATGCCATCTTTGGCATACTGTATCGCTGTAGATTTGGTGAACAGCCTTACTGCGCCTTTGGTCGCTGTATAGCTAGCAGAACCACTGGAGCTACTGACGAGCCCAGCGGTTGAGGAAATATTTATGATTGAACCACCACCTGCATCCCTCAATGCTGGTATGGCGGCCTTAGTACCCAAAAAGACACCTTTGGCGTTAACGGACATTATTCTGTCCCAATCTTCTATTGTGGTGTCTTCTATACTTTTCCTAATTAATATACCTGCATTATTTACCAGTACATTTAGCATACCGTAAGAACTAATCGCGGTTTGGACAGCATTTTCCCAGTCAGCTTCACGAGTTACGTCTAAGTGTACAAAAGTTGCGTCTCCGCCGAGTTCTCTTATTTGCGATTCTATTTTGATACCTTCTTCATCTAAAATATCGCCAATAATAATTTTGGCCCCCTCCCCTGCGAACATTATGGATTCCGTTGCTCCCTGTCCCTTGGCTCCTCCGCTAATTAGTATTACTTTTCCTTCTAATCTACCCATATCATCAGGCTCCTTTAATTTGCATGGATTGTTTGTGTTCTACCCATGTGGTTATTTCTTTCACTGCATGGGAGATTTCTTGTTTCGTAGTATACCGACCTACTGACAATCGTATGGTACCGGCGGCATATTCGAGTGGCACCTGCATGGCTTCGAGAACGGAGGATATTTCAATGTTATCAGTATGGCAGGCTGCCCCAGCGGATGATGCTATAGATGTGAGATTTAGTAATAGCTCGTCTGCTTGAACGTCATTAAATCCGATGCTAAGGGTGTTCGGAAGCCGTAGGGTTGGATGCCCGTTCACACGGCTATCTATATTGCCTTGAGTTAATTCGGTTTCTAATAAGTTACGCATGCGTTGCATGGTTTTACGGTATTCGGGTAAATGGTTTTCGATCAGTCTGCAAGCTTCTCCTAGTGCGACTATCAGAATGACATTTTCTGTCCCAGCGCGTAAGCCGTTTTCGTGGTTTGCACCATGCATTAATTTCTCGAGTTTAACTCCGTTTCTGACGTATAAAGCTCCTACCCCTTTAGGGGCATATAGTTTGTGCCCTGCGATACTTAGCAGATCTACGCCCAAGTCGTTAACGTCAACTGGAATTTTGCCTACGGATTGAGCGCAGTCAGAATGGATAAATATACTATGCTTATGGGCAATGTGCGCTATTTCTTGTATGGGTTGGATCGTTCCAACTTCATTATTGGCATGCATTATGGTAATAAGAATAGTATCGTCAGTGATCGCTTTTTCCACGTCGTTTGGGTCAACACGTCCGTATTGATCTACTGGGACGTATGTAGTAGTACATCCTTTCGTTTCCATGTATTTGCAAACTTCTGTTATTGCGGGATGTTCGATGCTCGAAGTGATGATATGGGAACCTTTTTTCTTATATGCTCCAGCTATCCCTTGAATAGCGTAATTATTGGCCTCGGTCCCACCACTGGTAAAGACTATCTCTGGACTATTGCAACCGATCATACTGGAAATTTGCGACCTTGCGTTTTCTACTGCTAAATGTGTTTTAACTCCATACGCATGACCGCTCGATGGATTCCCGAAATGTTGAGTGATGAATGGCAACATTGCTTCTGAAACCATGGGATCAATTGGTGTAGTTGCGTTGTAATCGAGATAGACAGGATCCATTTTTGTTACTACCTCACCTCAAGACGGTACTGTAATATAATAAGTCATTGTAACAGTGTTTTAGCGGTTCAGATTGTGAAAAGGAGTTGTGTATGTCATCAGAGAATAGAGTCGATAGATCTTTAACATTTGAGCAAATCACACAATTCAAGGATGTATTCGACGCAAGTGAGACCAGTTCACTTATGCAGAATGTTGTCACGCAGAGAGATGTCAACGAAGTTGCGTTAAATAGGGGGATAGTCACTGAATCAGTCCACAGTTTTTCCAACCTTTTGGATGATTGGTCAGTAACTAATCAAGCTCGCTCTGGACGTTGTTGGATGTTCGCTGGTTTGAATATGTTTAGGGTTGAAAGCAAAGATGTTTTGAATGTAAAAGAATTTGAATTTAGTCAGAATTATCTGATGTTTTGGGACAAGATCGAAAGAGCGAATTTCCTTTTAGAGGCGATCATTGAGACATCTGATAAATCTATCGACGATAGGACAGTATCATGGCTACTGCAAAGAGGAGTGGAAGACGGTGGCCAGTGGGATATGTTTGTAAGTCTGGTTAAAAAACATGGCGTAGTACCCAAAACCGTTATGCCGGAGACAGAAAGTTCTAGTAATTCAATGCGTATGAACTCGATGTTGAATTATCAGTATCGACAGGGCGCAAAGAAGATACGGGCTCTATATTCCCGGGAATCGGGGCTCGAAGAAATGAGGGCATCGAAAGACGAAACTTTGAGTGCTATGTATCAGATTTTGGCTATTCACTTGGGAAGTCCTCCGGATCGGTTTTTCTGGCAATGGCGGGATAAAGATGGAGATTTTCAGAGGGATGGATATATGACACCGATGGAGTTTGCTGATAAATATATTGTTACTCCAATGGATGACTATGTTTGCTTAGTTCATGATCCCAGAGAATCTAGCCCTAGTGGAAAAACTTTCACCATACAATATCTTGGCAACGTAGTAGATGGTGTTCCTATTAAATACATTAATGTCGGTATAGATGTTATGAAAGATATTGCTTCCAGAATGATTCAAGACGGTAAGCCAGTATGGATGGGATGCGACACTGGAAAGCAGATGCACAGAGATCTGGGTATATGGGACGCTGAATTGTTTGATTACCCAGGAGTATACGAGACAGATTTTTCTATGGATAAGGCGGAGCGGTTAGAGTATCACCAAACACGTATGACGCATGCTATGTTGTTCACCGGAGTTGATTTAGTAGACGGCAAACCACGTAGATGGAGGGTTGAAAATAGTTGGAACGATAAAGTGGGCGATAAAGGTTTTTGTCTTATGAATGATTCCTGGTTTGCCGAATATATGTTTGAAATATCTGCCCCTAAGAGTTATTTGCCGCCAGACATATTAGCCGCATGGGAGGGGGACCCGATTATTTTACCGCCTTGGGACCCGATGGGATCACTAGCAGGCTAACTGACCAGAGGGAGTGAAACCCGTTTTATGTGTGACCAAAGGCACGGTTTTGAAGGGACCGTGCCTTCTTTTTTAAGTGTTATGCAGTCAATTCAAGTATGTACAAACCACCCTTGACTCTGTCTACTGCGTACACTATTCCATTCTCATCAACATATACGTCATTTATACCGACAGAACCAGCGGTGTCCAATTTCTCTGGCACAAAATAAGCAATTTCTTTCGGCTGGAATGGATTGCTAGTATCAAATACCCTGACTCCAGCGTTGAAAAAAGTGGCGTATATCAAGGTTTCGTCTTGCATGCTGGTTGTAGCGGGTTGATTTTCATGCACATTGTGCGCGCCAAATCTTCCGGGTCTTGAAGTGTATGTTTCTAATTCAGGCATTGGGAATGTACTTATAATTACCGGATTAGCTTCGTCTCTTATATCAACCATCCATATTAGCTTTGGATAGTCTTCTCCATTGTTGTATACAGATTCTTGCGTGACCACCATTAATTCACGTGAGAATAGAGGTAACACCGTATGTGTAAAACCTGGAAATGGAGGGGCAAAATTAAACTGACTTATCATCCTAGGGCTAGATACGTCTGAAACATCTACAATGGCAGTACCAGAGTCCATATATGCACAATATGCTCTGTCTGGCTTTGCGGGATATACATTTGCGTTATGAAGCCGGTGGCCAGAGTCAAATTCAGGGTGGCGATTTACGGGATCATGTCCATCACCCTCCATGGTGCCGGGCATCCACCATCTCCCGGCTTCTACGGGGTTTTCTGGACTGCTCACATCCACAATCATATAAAACTGGTCATCTTTTTGATTGTTAGGTTTGAAATCTCTGGCACCAGTGGACAGATGTGCATAATTGCCATCAACCCACCATAGGCAATGGCAACCTCGCGAATAAGGTCCGGAGGTATCAAGAAACCCGATCTGCTGAGGTTCTTCAGAATTACTTATGTTGTAGACGCCCATGCCGGTCCCTGGTTGGCCAGGCTCCAGACTTTGGTAAGCCACCAGCATCGTATCTCCGACGATTGATAATGAATTTGATCTCAAATGAGCATATGGCAAATCCGTTTGGGAGACTATTTTAGGATTAGCGATGTCCGTCACATCAATACTGGTTATGTCTTTAGGAGAGCTTTCGTGGGCAAGATATAATATTCTTCTTCCATCTCGTGTTGTATGTATGTGCATCCCTTCGCCGATGTTTCCAAATCCATTTAGATCATGGTGTGATATTAGTCGCATATTTTTTGATTCGTGTGACTGAGTTACCATTTTCTCCTCCTCGTACAACATGCTATGTTATCCGTTGTCTGGATTAGATACACTTTGGGATCTTCCGGATTGTTTGTGATTGTGCCATTAAATATTATTACTAGCAATCACTTCTGATAAATTATGATAGACTCCAATTAATTTCTTGTATGGGAGTACTTGTATGTCCATAGAACCAGCGTCCCGTGTAACTAGAGTTCAACCGCCTGCCACTTTAGCAGCGGGTGAAAAAGCTCGCCAACAGGCTAGACTTGGAAAAGATATTATCGACCTTAGTCAATCTAGTCCTCATCACATCACACCTGATCATATAATTAGAGCTGGTGTGTCGGCGCTGGAATCAGGTCTTACCAATATCAGTTCTTCAAGTGGTATTCCGGAATTCAAGCAAGCGTTGGCCGCCAAACTCAATGCTTATAACAATCTTGATATTGATGCCGATGCAGAAGTGATTGTTACTCCGGGCAGTAAAATGGGACTCTATGAATCTATTAATGCCTTCGTTGGTCAAGGGGATGATGTGTTAATCATAGAACCCACGTGGGTTAGTTTCAGGCAGCAAGTGGAATTGTCAGAGGGAAATGCTATTACTGTTGCGCTAAGTGAGGAAGAGGAATATATGATCACTTACGATCAGTTGAAGAGCAGCGTTACAGATCAATCCAAAATGATTGTAATAAATAACCCTAATAACCCGACAGGTCGGGTTTACACTAGACAGGAGTTAGAAGATGTTGCCAGAGTGTGTCAAGAGCACAATCTTTTGGCATTGTGTGATGAGACGTATGAATATTTTATTTATGATAGTAACGCACATATAACATTGGCATCATTGCCGGGCATGTGGAATAGAACTCTTACGAGTTATACATTTACCAAGGCATATGCTATGGCTGGCTGGCGACTAGGCTGTATTGTAGGGCCGAGTGAATTAATAAATCCTCTACTAAGCATGCATGAACATACTGCGAGTTTTGTGTCTCCGTTTATACAAATAGCAGGAGCACAGGCATTGCAAGGTCCTCAGGATCATATACCCATATGGAGAGACGAGTGTGACATGCTTCGTTTGGAAGTGGCAAGAATGCTGAATTCTGTTTCTGGAGTGACCTGTCCGCTCCCTCAAGGGGCGACATTCATGTTTCCTAGGTATGACTCTCCTATATCCTCTGCTGCATTATCTGAATTATTCGTAGAAGAGGAGGGAGTTGTTGTGACGCCAGGTGTTGGCTTTGGATTGTCAGGTGAGAATCATTTTCGGATTGCGCTGATGCGGTCTCCGGCGGACAGAGTTCTCGAAGGAGCGCAGCGCATTGTCAGGGTTTTGGAAGGGCTTTAACTAAATGAAAATTCACCTGGTCGATGGGACTTATGAGTTGTTTCGCGCCTACTATGGAGTTCCGGGAGTGTTATCTCCTGATGGTATAGAAGTGGGAGCTGTTCGGGGATTAGTCCAGACTTTATTGAGTCTATTGAGGCAGGATGATGTTACCCATGTTGGGTGTGCATTCGATAGTGTTGTGGAGTCGTTCCGTAACAAGATGTTCCCAGGGTATAAGACTTCTGATGGAATGCCAGAAGATATAAAGAGTCAATTTTTGCTGGCAGAGCGAGCTGCTAAGGCTTTGGGTGTAGTGGTGTGGCCGATGGTGGACTTCGAGGCAGATGATGCTATAGCGAGCGCAGTCAATCTGTGGAAGAACGATTCAGATGTGGATCAAATTATAATTTGTTCTCCTGATAAAGACTTGGCTCAGATGGTAATAGGAACGAGAGTGGTTCTCCTAGATCGGCGACGGCGTATTATGATTGACGAAGAAGGAGTTAAGGAAAAATTTGGTGTTTGTCCAGGAAGTATTGCGGATTACCTTGCTTTAGTTGGAGATACTGCTGATGGGATTCCAGGAATCCCTAAGTGGGGTGCCAAAACGGCTTCAGTTGTGCTGAGCAGATATAAACATATCGAAGCAATACCAGAGTCACATTTATTTTGGGATGTGGAAGTAAGGGGTGCTAAAACTGTAGCAGAAAATTTAATGACTTTTAAAAATGATGCATTCTTATATCGTGATCTTGCTACGCTTAGACTAGATGTCCCTATAGCAGAGTCGACAGGGGATATGAGGTGGGTTGGAGCGAAAAGATCAGAATATGAAGAGTTCTGCAACGAGATGGGGTTTGATAGATTGGTATCGTCGCCTCACCAATGGCTATGATTCTCGATTACCTAATAGATTTACCACTAAACAGCTCCTTCATTTTCTAGTGAATCTAATTCAGATTCTGTAAGCCCTCCTAGGCCAGTTAATATCTCTCGGTTGTTTTGGCCCAATATTGGAGGAGTCCGATTGTCTATGTCCTCACATTCAGTCAGCCAAATAGGTGTTTTCAGAGAAGTGAACTTGCCACCGATACTGTCGTCTGTTTCTACAAACATATGGCGAGCTCTAAGGTGTTCACAATTTGCTAGATCAGAAACGGTTTGTGCGACTCCCATGGAAAATCCTATTTCTGTCAATTTGGCGGCTACTTCCCATTTGGGAAGTAGCCCAGACCATTCTTCAATAGCGGGTATCACATTATTAAAATAGAAATCTCCATTGGGATTGCGACCTACATACTCCGGGTCGTTTGCAAGGTCACTCCTTCCTATCATTTCCCACATTGCACGTAATCTCTCTTCAGAACGGGCGCCAGCCATCACAACGTATCCGTCTTTCGCTTTAAACGGCATGCCGGCTGAGACCAGTCTTGCACGAGACCGTCCCGGATTTGTTTTGGTAGCTTGATAGGAATTCATGTTGCTAACTATATGGGACACCATGCAATCGTACATAGACATGTCGATTAATTGGCCTAACCCGGTTTTGTTTCGCGATTCTAAAGCCATCATTATTCCTAATGCGGTCCATACTCCAGGGACGGAATCTCCCACATTATCTCCTACACTTTGAGGAGCACCATCTGGGTCCCCAGTCATTTCCATCCAGCCCGACATGCTCTGTATGCTTAAGTTGTTTGCTGGCCATGAAGAATAGGGGCCACGTCTAGTTTCTTCGTCTCCGTATCCTGTGATGCTTGCGTAGATTAGTCTAGGATTTATCTTATTTAGATGTTTGTATCCTAATCCGAGTCTCTCAAACGCTCCAGGTCCCCAGTTATCGATCAAAACATCTGAATTTTTTATCAGATTTTCAAATGTTTCTTTGCATTTTGCATGCCGTAAGTCCAAGGTAACACTCTTTTTGTTGCGATTTATCCCGAGGTATCTGGAGCTTACTTGTTCTCCTCGTTCATTCGCTATGAATGGGCCACGTCCTCTTACTAAGTCGCCTGACAAAGGGCGTTCAATCTTAATCACCTCGGCTCCCATGTCCGCCAGTATTAGGGAGCAAAATGGACCGGCTACGATATGGGTGGCATCAAGAACCCTGAGGCCTTGAAGCGGTAATTGTCTTTGCGCGTTATTGTCTGCCATGGTTCACCTCGAATTGTGAAATGAATTATTCGGGAAGTGTAATTGTGCTCAGGGTGGACGTCAACGATGATTAAATGGTGCTCTTTACACACTTATTGAGCGGAGGTTTGTCAGATGTACGTGTCAATAAAGCTATTCCAATGACTAATGGTGCTATCAGTACAGCGGTAGCTATTCTAAAACGTATATTTCCTAAGTCTGAGAAAGTATCTGTCGTTACTCCCCATAAAAGTGGTCCAATAACAGATGAGAATCGGCCAACCAATTGATAGAATCCAAAATATGCTCCGATTTGGTCTCTTGGCGATATCTGCAACAAGAATGCCCTATCGGAAGCCCACAATGCTCCAAGAGATATGCCAGCTAAAGATCCAATTAGCCAGAAAAGTAACGGATTCTTCGTCAATGTAGCTGCAGAAAATACGACAATCCACTGGGATAAAATTATTAAGAGTGTCTTCTTGGGACCAATCTTATCGGTAATCTTTCCATAAATAAGTGCTCCGAATATGGCGCTGGTTGTTGAGACAATTAATAGCGTTTCTATCTGTTTGTCAGAGTAGTTAAGTACTTGACTAACAAATACCGCCATAAAAACTATCAATGTATTTATTGCGTCGAGATAAAAAAATCTGGCAATTATGAATTGAAAAGACGCCTTATGTGTTTTTGATTCTCTGATGAGGTGATATACATTTGTATAGGCCCTTCTCAAAATGTCTATGTTGATCTGGGAGGGCCGGTTTTTTTCGCTCACCATAGTAAGGCACGGGACGGAAAATAGTAAGAAAAGAAATGCCGTGGGTATGAAGGCTGCTTGTCGCCCCCAAGCTTTTACGAATGGTGATACCATCAGAATTCCCGTAATTGTCCCTATGTAACCGAGTGAGACTCCGAAACCAGATATTTTGCCTCTGTTACCGGGATTGCTTACTACGGGAAGCAGTGAGTCATAAAATATGTTTGCTGACTGGTAGGAATAGTTGGCTATAGCAAACAATATCAGTCCTGCAGTTACTCCTCCGATTCTTCCGATTAATGATGTAGATACCGCACATATTATTACCCCTATGCTTAGTAGGAATACCCGTTTTCCGACCATGTCGGTAATACTGCCATAGAACGGGGAAGTAATCGCAGAAACCAACATGGATGCTGAGAGAAACATGCTGAAAGTAAGTTGAGTTCCAGAGTTATCTTCAGTGACCCATAGAACAAAATAAAGGCTTAATATGTTCATCGCGAAGATTGTGTTTGCGAAATCATATAAAGCCCAAGAAACCATTGGTAAGTAAATGACTCTCTGGCGTATGTTTAGAAAGTTAAAACGTAGCAAGAATATCCCTTCGCGATGCTTTAATTAATCTCTATTATCTCTGATTGGAATGATAAAGTGACATCAATATTTGTATAGCTGTCTATAGTGAAATCAATACCTGAGTATCTGTTGACATCAACGTATGTTCATGCTACATTTCCCGAATTCCGCTGAACGGCGGGATTCACAATATTGCAGGTTAAATATAGGGTATTTTAGGTATAAGATCGAATAGTTAGACACATTATGATTCTCGATGTAGATATCATATGTGAAATATCAGTATAGTATTGTTCAGCATTTAGGGGGAACAGATGCAGCGGTTTTTATTCATTAGGATAGTACAATCATTCTTCACTTTGTTAGTGCTAAGCGTAGTTGTATTCTTCGGTGCTGAACAGACTGGCGACTTAGCATTAGTGCTCTCCACGGCTGATACTACTCAGGAAGAGCTAGAAGAACTGCGGGAAAAACTAGGTCTGAATAAGCCTGCGTACCAGAGATATCTGGCCTGGGCGGGTAAAGCAGTTATGGGAGACCTTGGAGATTCAGGAACAAAAAGGCGCCCGGTATGGGATATGCTGTTGGAAAGAGTACCCGCGACCCTTCAGCTAGCCGGTGCAGGATTGCTGGTAGCTATGGTGATGGGCATACCGTTAGGTATAATCGCTGCTCTCTATCGCAACTCTTATATAGATCGGCTTTGCAAGGTATTTGCTATCGTAGGTATGTCGGCTCCACAATTCTGGGTGGCTATTATGTTGATCATGCTATTTGCGGCGCAGTGGAAGCTACTGCCCGCATTCGGAAAGGGTGGAATAGACCACTATATCCTTCCGGCCTTCTCAATATCGCTTTTCATAATGGCAGGATTCATGCGTCTGACAAGATCTAGTATGTTGGAAGTTTTGGATAGTGAATTTGTGAAGTTCGCAAGAATTAAAGGCTTAAGTGAAAGAGTAGTCATTTACAAGCATGCATTGAAGAACGCGATTATACCCGTGTTAACGTTTGGTGGTGTTAGTTTCGCTGGACTGTTAAACGGTTCAATAGTTGTTGAAGTGGTGTTTGCCTGGCCCGGAATTGGATTGCTTATGCTAGGAGGCATCAGGGAGAGAGATGTAAACGTCATCTTGGCAACTGTGCTGACATCGGGTCTCCTATACATCCTTCTATCGACAATAGTTGATCTACTGTATGCGTATGTGGATCCCAGAATTCGATATGGTTAGACAATACAGAGAGAAAGCTCTAATAAAAAACGGCAAAAGATTCGGAGGATAGTCAATGGCTACGGTCGACGCAGAATCGATATTAAATGAGAAGAAGTCATTTGGGGCAAAAGTCTCAGATGTTAGAAAGAAAATGAAGGAACTAAGAATGCCTTGGTTCCCGATAACTGTGCTTGTTATTCTGGTTATATGCGCACTCTTCGCTCCTTTTGTGTCTCCCCACGACCCTTCGGATTTGGATGTATTGAAAGGCGTTCAAAAGATCGGACCTTTTGAATCAGCAGAAAATGTTTTGGGAGTAGATCGATTGGGTCGAGATATGTTGAGCCGCTTAATATACGGAGCACGCATATCAGCTTTTATTAGCTTGGTGTCATTGGCATTTGGAGCAATTGTCGGTACAGCCATCGGAATAGCATCGGGATACTTTGGCGGCAAAACTGACGCCTTCATTATGCGATGTTGCGACGCAGTTATGGGATTCCCCACTATATTGCTAGCGTTGATTATCGTAGCGATTCAAGGTGGAGCAGGTATACAAAACGTGATAATCGCAATCATGGCGACTGTCTGGGCCAGATTCGCACGTCAAATCCGCGGAGAGGTCTTAACCTTGAAAGAGCGGGATTTCGTCGTGATGGCTGTTGTAGCGGGTGTACGACCGCATGTAATTATGTATAGACATATATTCCCCAATGTAGTGAATACTGTTCTTATCATAGTTAGTCTACTAGTCGGACAAACCATCTTGCTGGAGGCATCGCTGAGCTTTCTTGGTGTAGGCGTCCCGCCAGGCACTTCTGCATGGGGCATAATGGTTTCTGAAGGTAGGGATAACTTGGTAGACCTATGGTGGCTGTCACTGCTACCAGGTGCATGTATTACCATCGTAGTAATCTGTATGAACCTGTTCGGCGACTGGTTAAGGGATACATTGGACCCGAAGCTGCGCAGGACTTAGGGTATACATTAAATTCCTAATTTAGATCACGGAGGCCGGTACAGTGGCACAAACTCCAGTTTTACAAGTAAATAACCTTAAGACTCACTTTTTCACTAGATCAGGTGTTGTGAAAGCGGTTGATGGCGTCGACTTCACTTTGAATGCTGGAGAAACCCTGGGAATAGTTGGTGAGTCTGGGTCCGGCAAGAGTATGACGGCTTTGTCTATTATGGGGTTAGTTCCTCAACCAGCAGGTAAAATAGTCGAAGGCGAAATATTATTCAATGGGGATGACCTAGTAAAGAAAACGCAGGCGGAATTGCAGCAAATCAGGGGACGCGATATATGCATGATACTGCAGGACCCAATGACGTCGTTAAACCCAGTATTTAGTGTGGGAAACCAAGTAATAGAGACTGTTAAGCAAAGCCTTGCTCAAACAGGTGAAACGTTAAAAGAACGGGCCATAGAGTTACTGCATAAAGTTAAAATTGCAGCGCCAGAGAGTCGCATCGAAAATTTTCCTCATCAGATGAGTGGAGGTATGAGACAACGTGTCGTTGGTGCTATCGCCATAGCAGGATCACCGCAGATATTAATAGCTGATGAAGCAACGACCTCACTAGACGCCACGATCCAGTATCAGTATCTGGAGTTACTCAAAGAATTACAAAGGGATACCGGTATGGCTATCATATTCATTACTCATGACATGGGCGTCGTCGCAAAGATGTGTGATAGGGTGGCTGTTATGTATGCTGGTAAAGTTGCTGAAATAGCGGACGTCCGCGACATCTTCAATAACCCACAGCATCCATACACAGAAGCACTGATGAAATCAGTACCCAACGTAGAGGAAGATGTGGAGATGCTTTATGCTATCGAAGGTCAGCCTCCCGCATTAGACAATCTTCCGGCTGGATGTACCTTTGCGCCGCGGTGCCAATACGCATTTGATAAATGTGAGGTACAGTTCCCTGATATAGTACAGATTGGGGATGACTCTAACAGACACACTGCTACTTGCTGGAAATTATCGGAGAATTAGTATGGCTGCTGTAAATACAATAATAGAACTAGAAGAGACCCAGAAATATTTCCCTGTAACGTCCGGTGCTATCCTTAAAAAGGTAACAGGACAAGTGAAAGCTGTTGATGGCGTTTCGTTCAAGATCAACGAGGGTGAAACGTATAGTCTAGTTGGGGAGTCTGGTTGCGGTAAAAGCACTACTGCCAAAATGGTGCTTCAAGTTGAAAAGCCGACAGGTGGGGTGATCAGGTTTAATGGTAATGATATGAATTCATTTACCAGAGAACAACGACGAGAGTACAGGGCTTCCATACAGGCGGTATTTCAAGACCCATGGAGTTCCTTAAACCCTAGAATGAAAGTCGGTAATATAATAATGGAACCCCTCCTTGCTAATCAAGAAGTGCCTAAAGGGGAGATTAAAGAACGTACAGAACAGCTTTTGAGAGATGTCGGGTTGCACTCTTTTCAGGCTGATTATTACCCTCACGAATTCAGTGGTGGGCAGCGACAAAGAATCGCTATAGCACGGGCTTTATCATTGCAGCCAAAAGTCATAGTCCTAGATGAACCGGTGTCAGCGCTGGACGTATCGATCCGAGCCCAAATAATGAATCTATTGAAGCAACTGCAGGACCAATACGGTGTTAGTTATTTGCTTATAGCGCACCAATTGGCTACGGTAAGATATATGAGCCACCATGTTGGTGTTATGTATCTAGGGAAAATGGTGGAAGAAGGACTTACTAAAAAGGTATTCGACAATCCTAGACATCCGTACACTAGAGCTTTAATAGAAGCCTCGTTGCCAGCTCACCCAGATTCTCAACGTGAAGGTTTTATGCTTGAAGGGGAGGTGCCATCACCGTTGAATCCACCGCAGGGTTGTAGTTTTCATCCTCGGTGCCCAAAGCCGACAAAAGAGTGTGCAGAAGGGTCTATGGAAATGGGGCTAATTGAGGTTGAAGAGGGACACCGTGTGGACAGATGCTGTGTTAACTGTGGTTAGCTTATGTTAGGGAGCCATTGTTACAGTAGTTATTGACACTTTTATAGAGTAAGAACAAAAAGACCTCTCTTTGAGAGGTCTTTTTGTTTATATTAAAATAGTGGGTTAAAGAGGCTTTGCGACGATTAGGTTCCCACCGAAACCGCCTTCGTAACTGGGATAATTACGTATCTCGCCACTAAATTCTATTTCATTTAGTAGGGCTAACCATGTTTGTTTCGGGAATATACCAGTAACATGATGGTCTTGGTGTATCTCGATATCACCAGATTTGTTGATTATGTATAGGAATAAAGATTCGATAGTGGTGTCGGTTTTATCAGAATCGTCGAGATATTCTATAAATGTGATATGTCCATCGTTGGTAGCCTTTGTCCAATGCATCGTTACAGGAGGGATAAAGTTTTCTAAGAACCAATCAGGAGCTAATATAAGAACTCCTGACTCGGTCAAGTGTTTTTTAGCGTTAGTGAATGCCAATTTTAAGTCTTGTTCAGTTAGCATGTAATTTATCGCGTCGTGGATCAAGATCGCATCAAAACTTTGGTTTAATGACACGGACCGCATGTCTCCCCTGTGATGCGGCACGCCGGGATTGAGTTGTTGAGATAGATCTATCATGGATTGGGATATATCTACTGCTGCACAGGTAAAGTCATTTTTCAGATGTGAAAGTATGTGACCACCGCCACTCCCAAGTTCCAGGAGTGACTTACGGTTATAGCCGATATTCTGCTGAATTATTTCTTTAATGTGCCATGCTTCAACCGAATATTCATGGGGAGGGCTAATGATAGGCCAAATATAGCTTAGGTCATTGTATAGCCGGTTATAACCCTGGTTCATATCGACATGACCACCCTCTTATCTTTGTTTGTCAACGTTATGGTCTGTATATGGATAGGTATTGAGATGCGACTGAAGCCCATGAGAAATTAGCCCGTGCATAGTTGTATCCTTCTTCTCCAAGAGCCACTCTGTATTCCTTATCATTGACGAGGTTTATAAGTGATGTTACGACTGAAGGCTCATCGTAAGCGGGTGAGATAATTGCGCCTGCTTTTAAGATATCCTTAATACTTCCGACGTCATGCGTTAGTACTGGTAGTTTCTTTAGCATAGCCTCCAGGAATACGAGTCCAAAAGCCTCGTATTGTGAAAATAAGGCAAATATATCACCAGAAGAATATACCTCAGATAATTGATTGTCTTCTAATTCTCCTGTGAATGTGACCTGATCGCTAATGTTATTCTTGACAACAAAATTTTGAAGTATATCTCTTTCACCTTCGTCACCCCCCACTAAGATCAGATGAGTTGGCTGGTTAAATTCAGGCATGGCCTTTAGGTATATTTCTAGGAGCCATTTTTGTCCTTTGTGCTTACCTAGACGGCCTACTGAAATGATTTTGAGTTGGTCATCATCGGGTTTTCTAATAGACTGCGATAGAGAACTGGCTCCCCAACCAATAACGTGTTGTTTGCTTAAAGGTACATGGTAGTCACTTCGCAGATAATCTCTCTCAGTGTTAGTCAGAGGAATTACCTTGTCTACTAATCTGCTAAGGATTGTATTAATGATTTTAAGCCATGATTTCCGTGACGGTAATGGATGGTAGGAAGGTGTGAATATAAATCGAGCTCTCTTTCTAAAATAAAACCAAGTCCATAAATTCCCCCAAAACCACCCGTCACCAACAAAATGGATTATGTCAGGTTCAAAAAGTTCCAGATAAGTTTTTATTTGGAGAGGTGAAAACCAGACCAATGGGCATGAGTAAATGGGTAATGATCGTCGAGGATACCCCTTGAGTCTGAAGATTGAGATATTATGCGACGTAGTTTCTAGGTCCGGCCATTCCGGATGCGGGATTCGTGGAAATGAGTACTTGGTTGTCAGTACACTTATTTGCGAAACGGTCTTAGTCTCGAATAGCGAGTACGATAGCTGTTCTATAGCTCTTTCTATCCCGCCGATGTAAGGCCGGAAATATGGTGTTACGAATAAGATTTTTAACTTGTCCGGATCCATGAAAATGCATTTCCCGCTCTATGGCGAATAGAGGTTTGGTTTGGATTCTAATGTGAAAGGTAAATAGAGTCAAAGTGCATTTGGATTATAAAGCGTGACGGGGTCCGGTGTTACAATGTGGCTAAGCTAATAGGAGTATTTGACATGTATGAGCATAAACCTAGGTTAGAAGGAAAGGTTGCCATTATAACAGGAGCAGGCTCTAGTGGTCCGGGAGTTGGTAACGGAAAGGCCGCAGCGTTACTCTTTGCGAGAGAAGGTGCGAAGGTATTGTTGGTAGATTCAGTCGTTGAAAGAGCTGAGGAGACTCTGGAAGCCATTAAAGCGGAGGGAGGCGATGCTTCTGTATTTGAAGCTAATGTTATAAATGATACAGACTGCCAACATATGGTTGCGGCTGCTATCGATAGGTATGGGCGTCTAGATATATTAGATAATAATGTGGGTATATCTCGAAGAGGAACAGTCGTAGACATAAGTGAATCGGATTGGGACTACGTTATGGCTGTGAACGTAAAAAGTATTGTTCTGTGCAGTAAATATGCCATACCTCGTATGGTCGAAACCGGGGGCGGGTCCATTATTAACATTTCTTCCATAGCAGGATTGCGAGCCCACAGTAGTACACCGTACACCACTTCAAAAGCCGCGGTGATAGGTCTAACGATGACCATGGCAGCAGATCATGGTCCTGATGGGGTCCGTGTGAATTGTATTGCCCCTGGATTGGTGTATTCCCCAATGGTGGCTCCACGTATGGATGATGATTTGCGTCAAGTGAGGAAAAATGCGGCTCCATTACGGACCGAGGGGGACTCATGGGATATTGGGTACGCGGCATTATATCTGGCGAGTGATGAAGCCCGGTGGGTGAATGGGATTACGATACCAGTGGATGCTGGATTAACAGCTGTGTCACCGGTGACTTATCAAACTTTATCACAGCAGCAGAGATATTAAGGCTGCTTGATTATTCTATTATAGTACAAAGAAGGCCTCCCAAAATGGGAGGCCTTCTTTGTACTAGCTGCATCTATTTGCAACTTATTGGGATGCTTTTAGTAGATTCCAATGGCTTGTCTTTGAGGCTGAAGTACCCGGGAATGTCCATGAATCAATGACTTCAGGGTTTGCGGTAACTTGTAGTGCAAACCAGAAAAATGGAATGTCTGCAAAATTATCAAAGCGATCATCCCCAACTTTTCTGACTTGCTTGTCGATTTCGTCTGGGTCTACGGTCTCGGCGATGGCTGCCCATGCCTCATTTATGGCGTCAGATTCGTAATTTCGGCCAGAACCATTTGGATATGCCCATGCTCTGACCCTGTCTACGACCGACCTCATGGTTATAACGTTGCCCCAGCCGCCCTCTTTTATCATGTCGTTCTTTTCCCTGTAGGCGGATCGAACGGTCCCCCATTCACTATCTACTATCTTCAAGTCGATGCCTATGGGCTGCCAGTAGTTAATTAGTGCCTCAACCATTACGGCAGTCTCGGGTTCGTCGGATGATACGTAGTTCCAGATTGTAAACTCCATTGGATTGTCTGGACTATATCCTGCTTCTGCCATAAGTGCTTTTGCTGCTTCTGGGTCGAAACCGTACATGTCATCCCATTTTTCTTCCCATTCTGGATTGTAACCTTCTAGAGTGGGGTGGAATGCAGTGTTGTACATTGTTGTTCCTGCTCCCTTGAGGATGAAATCTATTAATTCATCCCGATCCACCGCTTTATTCATTGCTTGGCGAATTTTTAATCCGTTTTCGGGAGAAACCCAAGGCACTGTTGGATCGTAGTCTGGATCCCCCTCTGAGAAGTACATACCACCAAGGAACAGGGTGAGGTAGTTCGTGGGCACTTGTGCCTCAAGAGTTATCATTCCTCTCTTCATGGCTTCGAACTGTAATTCTCGGGATAGAGATGACATATGTGACTCTCCGACCAACAACATTGCTAGTCTAGTGGCATCTTCTCTAACCCATTTGATTTCGATCTCCTTGAAATCGGGCTTTTCCCCGCGCCAGTGAGTGCCCTCTGCCAGTTCAAACCAGATGCCCTCTCCTGTGTCTCGTCCTCCATATTCGTATGGACCAGTTCCGATCGGTTTTTCGTCGAAGCTTTCGAGTCCTTCATCGATTTGTTTTTTACTAAGTATTAGGAATTCTCCGCCACCAAAACCTCGGGAGGCCATAGCTGGCCATAATGTGGTTGAACCTTCCATATTAAATGTGATGCTATGGTCGTCTATGATTTCAAAACCCTCATCACCTGGTTTCATTTCTTTTAGAAATTGTTTGAAGCTTGATGTGGCTTCATCAGACCTGTGCAGCGCTAGCGAAGCGGCGACATCTGCTGTGGTAAGCTCACCATAATTATCATGGAAGGGTATTCCTTCCTGTAGGTGGAATGTCCATGAACTGGCATCTTCGTTGGATTCCCAAGATGTGGCTATTCTGGGAATACGAGCGTTGGTTGTCGCTTCTAGGTCGAGTAGCGTTTCCGCCCATGGGTCAAACTGGTAATAAGATGGTCTGCCTACAGTCCAGTTCCTGTTTGTCTCTATTACTTCACCGAAGGCATATATAACCCTGTCTACTTTTGCAGTGACTTGTCCGGAGTCGTCAGCGGACACGGGGGTCGCTGTCACTACTACTTCCTTTAGAACCTCTACGGGTACTTCTTTAAGGACTTCAACCACTTTTGGTTCTGGTTGTTGAGGTGCAGCTGATCCGCCGCATGCTACTGCGACGAGGGAAAGAATGGCCAGTACTCCTATCACCCATGATATCGACAGATAAGATCTCATAATAGTGAAACTCCCTTTATAAATTGGATATCAGTAGTATTAAGTCTTACGTGATCTGGATTTCAGTCTAAGCTA
>PBPE01000074.1 GCA_002724585.1 Dehalococcoidia bacterium
AGTAATCCGATTAATGCACTCGCATATAATTGGTACCCAGCAAGGTAGACTGATACCGATCCGGCGACTACTAACAGTCCGACTGCTTGAGCAAACCTCTTAGGAGGTCCGGCCACTGGTTTATTGCGAAAAGGTAACATGGGAACAATAACGTGGATAGCCAACCATGCGGTAGGACTGAAACGTGGACCACTGGCTGCCCTCACCAGAAACCCAAACAATAGAAATAGCAGAAGCCATAGAGAACCTGTTGCGAGATAAATCACAGAGATAAATAATACAAAAGCCGCGACAGTACGAGCAACGATTTCATTTACTGGATTAGGAAAGTTGAACATATCTCCAGAATACCATTCTGTACGTTGATACGATACGGCCCATTACGGCACGACTAATTATTACTACGCACCCCAAACCGAGCGGCAATTACGGCGAGCGCGCTCGCGGCGCTTAAAGCACCTGCATAATAAAATATGCTTCCATATCCTCCCAGATTTTCGATAATCAACGAAGCTATAAATGGTGCCCCAATCCCTATAGTCCCGTTAATGCCGAACAGAAGACCTATGGCAGTAGCTTCATTACCTTCTCCGACCACGTCAAGAACTGCAGCTTGTATGATTTGATGTAGAGCAAAACTGAACAGGCCAATCCCCAACATGATAAAAAGCAGACTTACTTGACCATTCACCATAACCACCATAAAGGTGAACAAGGCTGACAAAAGCAACCCAGGTATCAAAACCGCATTCCTTCCTAACCTGTCTGAGACAATCCCCATGATCGGAGCGGAAACTACCCCCATGCCAGTAAGTAATGCAAAATATAATCCAGATACCCCGACACTAAACGATAAAGTTTCACGTAAATAAAAGGGAGTCCAGTCAAACAACGCTGTTAATCCAATCCCTCTCAGCAGCGCTGCAAATATTAAAAGGCTAATTACGGGATTTCGAAGCAACCTAAAAGCATTGTAAAACCTCGCGAGGATATCCTCAGGACGCTCAGTAGAAGTACCCTCCCCCACGTTTCTTAATGAAATCCATACGAACACGGCTGCCACTAGAGCTATACCTGCATATATCAGAAACACGTCATTCCAAGTGAGAAAATTAACGGCCAGCAAGCTACCAGCGAATACAGGTCCTATTAAGTTACCCAGATTGGAACCAAAACCGTGAATCGACATCGCAAACCCGCGCTTGTCTGGGAAAAGCTGAGATATCGATGCCGCCGACGGCAAATGCCACAGATCTCCGGGTATCGAGACAAGAAAAAACACAGCTACTAATACCGCGTAATTGCTCGATAAGCCAGCCGCACCGAATGCAATAATATGTCCGATCATGCAAACTACTAAGATCTTTCCCCAGTATGGCTTCAGCATATCAACTATTGGGCCACCAGCTAAACTACTAACGCTTGATCCTGAATGTCGCATTGCGAGAAGCCCTGCGGTCTGCAGCGTGCTTAACCCCATCGAACTACTTATGGCAGTCAACAGCAGTGGAATTCCGAGGTCGAATGTATGACATACCGCATGACCAATTGACATACATGAGAGAGTTAACCCTCTCCGAGGAGCCACGTTACTGTTCGTCACGATATTGGAATCCAATCTACGCTCCTTTCCTCCTGGGGCTCTCAGCAGTTTTCCCAAAGAAAACACCCCTTCTATTCCCAAAGGGGTGTTTCTGAATAGCATTACCCAAACTGGCTCCCCAGGTTGGACTCGAACCAACGACCGATCGGTTAACAGCCGATTGCTCTACCACTGAGCTACTGGGGATCCCTCACCCGCCATCGATTTGACAGCGTAGAAAATTTTAGCACCATTCCACGCAAGTCTCAAGATTAGCAGTTTCCCTAAACGCTTGGTAGTTTATCTGTCTCATCCTGTTATCTCTAACTTAGTCGGTTGAGATTTCAAAGATTTAGCTAGCCGGATTTCTAGGATCCCTTTTTCCAGATGCGACTTTGATCGATCGGTGTCGACATCCTCCATAAGCCTAACATCCCTTTTCATTAAAACCTCTTGCCCCTCTCCAACATGCTCGGTCTCAGAAGAATCAGATATAGCTCTATCTTTCTTCACTTCGATAGTAACCAATCTTTCAGACAGTGTAACTTCCATATCAGACTTATCTACTCCTGGTACTACTGCCTGTATCACTATCTCGTCTTCTTCATAATAAACCTGCACTGGCATGCCCGGTGCATCGGCAATTCTCCATTCCCCGGTAAACCTTGCCCTATAACCATGACGCAGATTGCTTCCACTGATTACGAACGGCTGCCATAAGGCCATATTATTCATAAGATCCTCCTGTAGTTTTTCAAGAATTCATGAATATACGATATAAACTTGATAGTATATTGTCAAGTTTCTTGTGCTCGCAATATCATTATCTATGATTAGACTACATACACTTCTTTGCGATAACACCGCTAGTTATGTTAAAATACACACATCAATTCGAGGTCGCACAAGATGTCTGACTATTATAGTGTATTAGGAATACACAAGACCGCTGACGATAAAACGATCCGCCAGGCTTATAGGAGGTTGGCACGAAAATACCATCCAGACGTTAATCCTGGAGACAGTTCAGCAGAAGAATCTTTCAAGAGTGTTAATGAAGCGTACAGCGTTTTGTCCAATCCTGATGACAGGCGCCAGTACGATCGATTTGGATCGCAATGGAAAAATCGGGCTAATTCCGACGAACACCATTTTTCCCATTTTAATAGGGCCAGTGGATTCGGTTTTGACCCGTGGTCCATGTTTGGTGGTGCTCATAATACAAATGCATCTGATTTCCGCAACAACCCTTTCTCGGAACCCGAGACCGTGAATATCCCTAAAGAATACCCAGTCGCAATCACTCTACAGGAAGCTTATTCAGGGACTAATAGGACCTTAAGGTTGCTTCATGACAAACGGATAGAGGCGAAAATACCGCCTGGCGTGACCAATGGCTCCAGAATACGTATACGTGGCATGGGCGATTCTACTGAGGATTTTTTCTTAGTTGTAGGAATATCTGACCATCCCACCTTCCGCAGAGAAAACGACGATCTCTATGTCCGTGTCCATGCCCATCCGGACCAGATTGTCTTAGGAGGAGAAATATCCATTTCGACGTTTCTTGGACCAGTATTACTCAACGTCCCGCCGCTCACCCAGAACGACCAAACATTCCAAATTGAAGGGTACGGCATGCCGTCACTAAAAGACCCGAGTTCATTTGGGAATATGCACGTAACAATAGCTGCCAAATTCCCTGACTCCCCAACATTATCCGAAATACAAATATACGAACAATTGAGGTCAATAAGGACCTCAGAGGACAGATAAGACTATGGTCTCACCACAGGAATTCCAACAGCAACCGTGTTTCGTGATTAGCATAGCGGCAAATATGGTAGGCTTACACGCCCAGACTCTTCGTTACTACGAGCGAGTTGGACTCATCTGGCCTTCCAGATCAGTTGGTCGACAACGACTGTATTCCCAGGCAGATATCGAACGGTTGCGCAGAATTAAGACATTTACCGAGGATATGGGCATGAACCTTGCAGGAGCGGAAGTAGCCCTGAAATTAGTAGAACGCGTTGAAGAGCTCGAACTCCAAGTGGAAACACTAGAAACAGAGTTGCTGCGGATTAGCCAACTAAACACAGCACGACGCAGACGACGTATATAGCACATTTCCCAGGAGAATCACTATGGTATTGCGGCCCGATAATTTTACCGAACAAGCTCAGCAAGTTATAAGCAGATCACAAGATCTGGTTCATAACTATCAGCATACCCAATGGGACTGCGAGCACATGTTACTCGCGTTAATTTCCATAGACGATGGCATTCCGGCGAAGATTCTAGAAGAATTAGGCGTCTCTCCTGAGGCCATGAAAACCCGCATCCATTCTACTCTCGAAGAATCCCCTAAAGTAGTACAGGGATCACAGCAGATTTACGCAACTCCTCGAGTACAGCGCCTGCTAGAGAACGCCAAGGAAGAATCAACACGACTAAATGATCAATTCATCAGCGTAGACCACTTATTTATCGCTTCCGCTATGGAATCACAGGGGCAGACACACGCTATATTCACTGAATTTGGAATTAATTCAGACATGATTTATCAGGCCCTACTTAAGATCCGTGGAAGTCATCGCGTTGATGATCCCAGAGCGGAAAGTAAATACCGGGCCTTAGAGAAATACAGCGTAGATTTAACTCAACTGGCTGAAGATGGCAAACTAGACCCAGTCATTGGCAGAGACCAAGAGATCAGGCAAGTAATGCAAACCCTTACACGCAGGAAGAAAAATAACCCCGTGATCATAGGTGAGGCAGGTGTAGGTAAGACCTCTATTGCCGAAGGTCTGGCTTCCTTAATAAACTCCGGCGACGTTCCCACAGGTCTTAAAGGACGGAGAGTTATTGCTCTAGATATGGGAGCGCTCGTCGCCGGTTCCAAATTCCGAGGCGAATTCGAGGAACGATTGAAATCTGTAATGGATGAAGTCTCCCAAGCCCAAAGAGAAATCATACTTTTCCTGGACGAGATCCACACCATGGTGGGTGCTGGCGCCGCCGAAGGTGGCATCGACGCCAGCAATCTCCTGAAGCCTGCATTAGCGAGGGGTGAACTCCAGGCCATCGGTGCAACTACCCTAGATGAATACCGACAACACATAGAAAAGGACTCAGCACTAGAACGCCGATTCCAGCCTGTCTATCTGGATGAACCTAGCGTAGATGACACACTCGAAATCCTCAAGGCTCTTCGACCACGCTATGAGTCTCATCATAAGGTTGCTATAGATGACTCGGCCTTGTCAGCGGCGGCTCGCCTTAGTGATCGATACATAACTGACAGACAACTTCCAGACAAAGCTATCGACTTTATCGATGAAGCAGCAAGTAAGATTAGAATAGACGTTGAAACACCACCTGGTCCACTACAATCTTTAAAACGAAGAATGGCACATATCTTAGACCAAGAGACCTCTTCTGCGGAAAGGGCCGATTATGAAACGGCTGCAAACCTCAAGATGGAAAGACTGGCACTTGAAACAGAATACGCCAAAGAAACCAAACGCCTGAGCTATGAACCCAAAACGGATTTAATCGTCACAGATTCGGACATTGCAGAGTTGGTTTCGAACTGGACTGGAATTCCGACAGGGAAACTTCTTCAAGATGAAAGCCAAAGATTGATCAACATGGAATCATTCCTGCAGAGCCGAGTGGTCGGTCAACTTGAGGCCATCTCAGCCGTATCCGAAGCAATTCGTCGCTCACGCTCAGGACTAAGCGATCCTAGACGACCGATGGGTAGTTTCATCTTCTTAGGTCCCACTGGTGTTGGCAAAACTGAGCTCAGTAAGGCCTTAGCAGGCTTTTTATTCGATAATGAAGCAAATCTTCTACGCGTGGACATGTCAGAATACATGGAGAAACATACTGTCTCTCGGCTCATAGGTTCTCCGCCCGGCTATATCGGGTATGAAGAGAGCGGGCAGCTCACTGAGGCTGTTAGGCGCCGACCCTATCGTGTCATTCTCTTCGACGAAATTGAAAAAGCCCATCCGGATGTTCTCAATTTGCTCCTGCAAGTTCTGGATGATGGCCGCCTAACTGATGGACATGGACGTACTATAGATTTTCGCAACACACTCATTATCATGACAAGCAATCTGGGTACTTCCGAATACGGCCGACAACGATTTGGGTTTAGGTCAGATGATATCGACTCCAAATCAGAACATGCTCGAATGAGAGACTCCGTAAATGAAGCTTTAAAGAAGACCTTCCGGCCTGAGTTCCTAAACCGAATAGAGGACACTATCACGTTCCATCCACTTTCCCAAGAAGACATTCTCCAAATCATAGAGTTGATGGCACAAGAGCTACAACTGCGACTAGGAGATCTAGGAATATCTTTTGAACTTACTTCCAATGCGAAACAGTGGCTAGCCGAAGACGGATTTGATCCTATTTATGGAGCCCGTCCACTCAGAAGATCTTTGCAACGACACGTCGAAAACCCACTCTCAAAAGCCATATTGGCTGGGGATATAGCATCTGGTGATTCACTGTGTATAGCAGAGCGTGATGGAGTACTGGAAGTATCAAAAACTGGAAGTGAATCGACTCTCTTATCAATCTCGAAATAGTAATTAATCCAGATCATCAGTTGGATTTCAGTTCATATGAATAGAGTGAGTCTAGACGTGCATGCGCTCTTGACTAATCGCCACCGCTTTCACATCGTCAATCGACTGCCAACTACGTTGGCACATCAATTCGACAAGATCTTCCTTAATCTGGAATGGAGCCTCAAGATTAGCCAGATTTGCACTACCAATTTGTACTGCTACTGCACCCGCCATTAAGAATTCAACCACATCTACTGCCGAGAATATTCCCCCCACCCCTATAATCGGAAGATCTGTAGATGCGGAAGCCCGGTATACTAACGCAAGAGCAACCGCCTTTAAGGCAGGCCCTGACAAACCACCTGTAATTCCTCCCAGTATTGGTCGTCCGGACTCATAATCCCATGCCATAGCAGGTATCGTGTTACACAGAGTAACAGCGTCTGCTCCACCTAACTCAACAGCTCTCACTATGTCGGTTATGTCGGGAACGTTGGGAGCAAGTTTAACCAGTACGGGAAGATGTGTTTCGCTTCTTACGGATTCTGTCGCTGCGCGCGCAAGGCTTGGCGAATGACTGAACATAGCCCCATCCTCGATATTCGGGCAACTCAAATTCAGTTCTATAGCCTCAAAGCCTGCGACTCCCTTTGTCATACGTGCCATTTCTCCGAACTCAGAACTGGATTCACCGGACATACTTAGAACGACCGTGGCGTCCCATTTCTCCCACTCTGGTGCCATAACAGTCATGGCATGCTCTATCCCGGGGTTAGCTAGGCCAATGGAGTTAAGAAATATTGACTCTTTGGCCTCCCGTGCTTCCCTGAACGACTTCGGATACCATCTCGGCTCAGGGTTGCCGTCCCTTTGCAATCTAGTCACGGTTTTAGGTATGACAGCCCCTAAATCTCCCACCGGCATATCCGACGTGATACCTCTACCGTAGCCGTCATAACCAAAAGTACCAGAGGCGATCATAATCGGATTCTTTAGAACAATCTGATCATCCGTTTTACAATGTAAAATACTAGTCAGATCAATACCTTCCATACCCCCCCTAGCACACGGCTTATTGTTTATTCATCCACTGGCGAAAATATATTCGGAGAATCCCCCTCTGGATCCCATTCGCCCGAGTCTTCCTCTATCGTGGCAGTATCATTAGTATCCGTGGCCTCATCCACCACTGATAGCATACTACCTGCAGCTCCGCCAACATCTTGTGATGATCCCACAGGCCCCAAACCTTGACTCGCGATCTCGAGCCAGTCATCTGCGGTGTTCTCAACCATCGACAACACTGGCTCTGGCAAGGCCTCTTCTTCCATCTGTAGACTGTCGACCTGAGCTGGGATAAGTCGGCCGATGATTACATTTTCTTTAAGTCCTAACAACCAATCATGAGCTCCGCTGACAGCAGCTTGAGTCAAGACTCTCGTAGTTTCTTGGAACGACGCTGCCGCCAAAAAGCTGTCTGTTAGCAACGAAGCTCTTGTAACACCTAGCAACATTGGCTTTGCAGTGGCAGGTTCTCCCCCTTCTGCTAATACCCTCGCGTTACGATCTTGGAATTCAAACTTGTCAACCATTTGTCCCGGAATAAGTTCTGTGTCACCCGTCGATTCCACCTGAACACGTCTTAACATCTGACGGAGAATTATTTCAATATGTTTATCATGAATCGCTACACCCTGTGAACGGTATACCTGCTGTACTTCATCTACCAAATATTTCTGCAATTCATCTTTTCCACGTATGTTCAATATATCATGTGGATTGAGAGGACCTTGCGTCAGAGCCTGTCCCGCAGTAACCTCATCACCGGTATTCACTAGAAGAAGAGCAGATCTTGAGATTATGTGCTCTCTCTCTTCCACATCTTCCCAAACAATACTTAGTGATCCTTTCGATAATTGCACACGACCCGCCATATTTGAAACAAGATTCTCAGCGATCTCTGCAGTTTCGGCCTCTTTCTTTGTCTTTCTAGCTTTCGGAGTAGCCAACACCATTCCAGGTTCAACGTATTCTCCGTCGTCAACCAAGACCTGACACCCTGCAGGCAATTTGTATTCCTCTCGATATTCCTCTCTGCTGACTACCCTTAGTCTCCGAAGGTCTTCATCTTCGGTAATCTCGACTAAACCATCAATATCAGTCAGTAACGCAGCACCTTTGGAAACACGGGCTTCAAATAATTCTTCAACTCTCGGAAGACCACTGGTAATATCGGTACCTGCTACTCCGCCGGTGTGGAATGTACGCATCGTTAGCTGGGTCCCAGGCTCTCCAATACTCTGAGCTGCAATAATGCCGGTTGCCTGGCCCAGTTCAACAACTTCACCGGTAGCGGGCAACCTGCCGTAGCACGCCTGACACACACCTCTTCTCGCTTCACAAGCCAATGTAGATCTTACCGGTACTTGGCCAAGGCC
>PBPE01000075.1 GCA_002724585.1 Dehalococcoidia bacterium
AAGAGAGGGGGGAAAATGTCGAGAATCGGAAAAGAACCAATTTCCATCCCATCTGATGTACAGGTTTCTATTGAAGGTAGAAATGTTGGAGTTTCTGGTCCGAAAGGATCTTTAGATTTAGACCTCCCAGGTGAAATAGGAGTTCGTCAAGAGGATGACAAAATTTTAGTTGAGAGACCTAATGACGATCGGAAAAATAAGGCTCTACATGGACTTACTAGATCGTTGGTAAACAATATGATTATCGGGGTTTCTGAAGGTTTTAAAAAAGAACTTGAAATAGTCGGAGTTGGTTACCGAGCAGCAGAAAAAGGCAGCGATGGTCTTGAATTGCAACTTGGTTTCAGTCATCCTGTTCAAGTGAAAGCACCAGAAGGCATTACTTTTGAGGTGCCAGAGCCAACCCGGATAATTGTTTCCGGTATTAATAAAGAGGTTGTTGGTCAGGTGGCTGCGAATATTAGAAGTTATAGGAAACCTGAACCTTACAAAGGAAAAGGTATTAGATACGTGGGTGAGTATGTAGCCCGTAAAGCCGGAAAGGCGGCGAAGTGAGTATTCAATCTGATAGGAGATCTGGTCGTCTTCGACGACATAGACGAATACGTAAATCAGTTTTTGGAACGGAAACCCGTCCTAGGCTAGTTGTGTTTAGATCGAGTAAACATATCTCTGCTCAACTGATTAATGATGAGGCAGGTGAGACTTTAGTTTCTGCTTCCACGCAACAAGATGGTATCGCAACTGGAATTCGAGGCATTAATGCAGCAACAGAAGTTGGACGTGAACTTGCAAATCGAGCTAATGAAGTGGGTGTAAAAAAAGTTGTTTTTGATCGTGGTGGTTATCGTTATCACGGTCGTGTGGCCGCCTTGGCGGATGCAGCTAGAAAAGAAGGATTGGAGTTCTGATGAGTGTTGAAACATCAAATGAAACTATTCCTCTTAGAGAATCTCGAGTGGTCCATATAAATCGTGTAGCGAAAGTCGTAAAGGGTGGTAGACGGTTTTCATTTACAGCACTTGTTGTGATTGGAGATGGAGCTGGTCGAGTTGGTTTGGGTTATGGAAAAGCAAAAGAAGTGCCTTTAGCGATTCAAAAGGGCACTGAGGAAGCTAAACGAAATGTTTTTTCTGTTCCAATGGCGGGGAGTACTATTATTCATACCATTGAGGGTGTGATGGGTGCAGGGCGTGTTCTTCTACAGCCGGCAGCTCCTGGTACTGGTGTTATAGCAGGAGGAGCCGCTCGCGCTGTTTTAGAGGAGGCTGGCATACAGGATGTATTGTGTAAGTCTTTAGGTTCGGCGAATCATATTAATGTTGCTAGGGCTACTATTGCAGGTCTTAAAGGTCTTCGACGACCTGATGAAATCGCAGCTATGAGAGGAATTTCTGCTGAAGATTTCGTCCCAAAAGCTCTTTTAGATTCATATCAGAGATCTGAAGCAGGAATAGGAAAACCTGAAATTTCAGAGACTGATTCTTTGGAGAGTAACGATGAGTGATAATTCTGGTGCACAATTACGTGTGAAACAAACTAGGTCTTGTATTGGAACGAAACCTAAACAACGTGGAACTCTCAGAGCTCTCGGTTTAGGAAGGATAGGTAGAGTTAACACTCTTCCTGATAGACCTGAAATAAGAGGAATGCTAGCTCGAGTACCTCATTTGGTAGAGGTACAGGAGGTTAATTGATATGAAAGTTCATGATTTGACTCCAGCACCTGGTTCGCGACGTCGTGCAAAACGAGTGGCTCGAGGTATTGCAGGTAAAGGTGGTAAAACAGCTGGTCGAGGGATGAAAGGTCAGAAAGCACGTAGCAAAGTTCCTGCGGGATTTGAGGGTGGCCAGATGCCTTTTGCACAGAGAATTCCTAAATTAAAAGGTTTTAATAATCCATTTAGAGTTGAGTATCAAGCCGTTAATTTGGACACTATTGAAGAGTCTGGACTCACAGAAATTACACCTGAAATTTTATATGATCGAGGTCTGATTGCTAAAAAATCTTTAGTCAAAGTACTAGGCAGAGGTGAAATTAAACGTGCTGTAACTGTTCGCACACATGCAATTTCTGCTTCTGCGGAATCAGCTATAACAAGTGCGGGTGGTTCTGTAGAGAAATTAGATCTACCATTCTCTATAAGACCAGCTGCTAAAGGTAATGCTTTAACAAATCGGTGATGTTGACTTTTAAAAAGGAATTATTTATGAACGGAGAAGTCCTTGCTTAAGAGCATGTTGAATATGTTCCGTGTAGGAGATTTAAGGAAGAGGATATTATTTACTCTTTTGATGATTCTCTTGTACAGAATTGGTGCTTTTGTCCCAGCACCGGGCATTGATGTTGAACAGGTACAACTCTTGAGAGATAGGGCTAATCAGGGTGGTGTTTTAGCGTTTTTGCAACTTTTTTCAGGAGGGTCACTAACTAGTTTTGCTGTTTTTGCTCTGGGGGTAATGCCATATATTACCGCTTCAATTATTATGCAGGTTCTCGGTGTTGTTGTCCCTCGAATAGAGCAATGGCAACAGCAGGGTGCGGTTGGTCAGAGAAAAATTACTCAGTGGACAAGGTATATGACTGTAATCATTGCAGTTATTCAATCTACGAGTTTTGCATTTTTGTTTAATGACAGTGGTAATTCAATTAGTGGTTCTTCTGGCGCTAATCTTCTCCCGAATTTCCATATTGGAACAGTCAGTGTTGTGGTTCTGACATTAACCGCAGGCACGGCTCTGCTTATGTGGATGGGGGAGCTTATTACTCAAAAAGGGATTGGGAATGGTATGTCTCTTTTGATAATGATCTCAATTATCAGTAGTTTCCCAGCTCAAGGGTCTCTAATACATGCTGAAAATGGTGTAGTTGCCCTAGTCGTTGTTCTAGCTGTGCTGATTGCGATTATTGCAGTAGTAGTTTTTGTAGAACAGGGTCAACGCCGTATACCTGTTCAATTTGCAAAACGAGTTGTGGGACGTCGAATGTATGGAGGTCAAAATACTTACATACCACTAAAGGTCAACCAATCGGGAGTTATACCTATAATTTTCGCATCCTCTATTCTTTATTTGCCTGTACTTATAGCGGCAGCCCTACCTTGGGATGGTTTTAGAAGTTGGGTAGATAATAATCTGGCTCAGCCAGATAATGTCTTTTACTTTGCAATAACAGGTTTATTAGTGGTTGGTTTTGCGTATTTTTATACTGCTATAACTTTTGATCCGGTTCGTCAGGCAGACACGATTAGAAAACAGGGTGGTTTTGTGCCTGGTATTCGTCCGGGATATCAAACTGAAAGATACCTAGCAAAGATTTTGTCACGTATCACTCTTCCAGGAGCTTTGTTTTTGGCAGCAGTTGCACTTATACCATCAATTCTTATAAATGTCTTTCTGGATACAACTTCGGGTGTCGGTTCTTCTTCTTCTGGTGCAAGTGGTTTTGGTTTCGTTGGTATATCTATATTGATTGCTTCAGGCGTTGCTTTAGAGACAATGAAGCAGGTCGATTCTCAATTAACAATGAGAAATTACGAGGGTTTCTTGAAGTAGTTTTTGCTTCAAGGATAGGAAATGGAAAATCTGCGTATAGTAATTCTTGGTCGACAAGGATCTGGTAAAGGAACGCAGTGCTTGAGACTAGGTGAATCGTATGGTGTGATTCATATTTCTACAGGAGACATGTTACGTGCAGCTGTTGAATCGCAAACTGAATTAGGTCAGAAAGCAAAGGCGATAATGGATGCAGGTGATCTTGTGTCTGATGAAATAATTAATGCAATTGTCGCTCAGCGTATTGGAATGAATGATGTCTCAGAAAACGGTTTTATTTTGGATGGGTATCCACGAACAGCTTCACAAGCTCAGGCTTTAGAAGAAGAGCTACTTGTTAAAGGATTGAAATTAGACCTTGCTATAAATTTAGAAGTTCCCGTTAGTGAAGTGACGCAGAGAATGTTGGATAGGTCTAGAGCAGACGACACAGAAGAGGCTATAAGACGTCGACTTGAGATATATGAAAATGAGACAACTCCACTTTTGGAATGGTTTGAAGATCGAAATAATTTAGTGGTTGTTAGCGGGTTAGGACCTGAAGATGAGGTTTTTTCTCGTTTAAAGGGTGTAATTGACGGGATAACCAGTGAAAATTGAATTAAATTCAGTACCTTTTAGGGGTTGGACGCTACCTAGCTCTCCGGTAGCGTTATTAGTCGGCTCTTTACTGTGTTGTCCAATAGGTAGAGAGCTTTTTGAGTTTTGATTTATAAATATTTTTAGGAGTGTAGTCCTGACGAAATCTAAAGAAGATGCGATTGTAATGGAAGGGACGGTTCTAGAACCGTTGCCTAACGCGATGTTTAAAGTTGAACTGGAAGAAAACGGGCACAAAGTGTTGGCTCATATTTCAGGAAAAATGAGAATGCATTACATCCGTATACTTCCTGGTGATCGTGTTCAGGTTGAATTAACTCCTTATGATTTGACAAGGGGTCGAATCACTTACAGGTATAAGTAATAGAAATTATGAAAGTTAGAACAAGTGTTAAAAAAATGTGTGACAAGTGTCGAGTTATCAGACGCCATGGTCGTGTTCGTGTGATTTGTTCTAATCCACGGCATAAGCAGAGACAGGGTTAGGAGTTAACTATGGCCCGTATTTCAGGTGTAGATATTCCAAGAGAAAAGCGTGTTGTAGTTTCTCTTACCTATTTGCATGGTATAGGCAGGACTGTTGCAGAAAATATTTGTGAAGCAGCGGGTGTGGACTTTTCGACTCGAGTGAAAGATCTTAGTGACGACGAAGTCGTGCGGATACGTACTTTTATTGATGAGCAACTAACGGTGGAGGGTGATCTTCGTCGCGAAGTCTCTCAGAATATAAAAAGGAAAATGGACATCGGTTGTTATGAAGGTATCCGACATCGTCGCGGATTGCCTGTAAGAGGGCAGCGCACTCATACCAATGCTAGAACTCGTAAGGGGCCAAGAAAAATAGTTGCTAATAAGAAAAAGGTGATGAAGTAATGGCTACGTCGAGTTCTCGTCGAAGAGAACGTAAAAATGTGCCTCATGGGGTTGCTCACATAAAAAGCTCTTTTAATAACACTATTGTTACTTTTACAGATAGGGCTGGAAATACTCTTGCTTGGGCATCATCTGGAAATGTCGGCTTTAAAGGTTCGCGGAAATCAACTCCTTTTGCTGCACAGATGGCAGCAGAACAGGCTGCACTTCGAGCTATCGAACACGGAGTTCGAAAAGTAGATGTTGTTGTAAAGGGTCCTGGCTCTGGTCGTGAAACTGCAATAAGGACTATCCAAAATACTGGTATAGAAGTAACAGGTATCAAAGATGTGACGCCGGTTCCTCATAATGGATGCAGACCACCGAAACGGAGGAGAGTCTGATGTCTAGATATACAGGACCCAGAGCTCGAATTTCTCGTCGATTAGGAACAAATATTTTCGGCACAAAAGGGGAAGTAGCTGCTCTTGATAAAAGACCTTATCCACCTGGTGATCATGGCAGATCGCGACGTCGAGGTAATCCCTCGGAGTACTTACTTCAGTTGCAAGAGAAACAAAAAGCGAGACTTTCTTATGGTTTATCTGAAAAACAGTTTCGTAGCATTTATGCAGAAGCCAGTCGACGTGAAGGTGTCACAGGTGAAAATATGCTCAAATTTTTAGAACTTCGTTTAGACAATGCTGTATATAGGGCAGGAATTGCTGCGACCAGACCACAAGCAAGGCAGTTGGTGAATCATGGTCATTTTGACGTCAACGGGAAAAGAGTTGATATCCCGAGTTATCGGTTGCGTAAGGGGGATGTAGTTAGTCTTCGACCAAAGGCTAGCAAAATGGTTTTAATTCAATGGAATGTCGATGTTCTTGATAGACAAGCACCGGCTTGGCTTCAAGTAAATGATGATAATCATGAATTCACTGTCATGGATTTACCGTCACGTGATCAGATAGATATTCCGGTGCGTGAACAGCTCATTGTTGAGCTGTATAGCAAGTAGAGATTCTGGGTTTTAAACCCCAAAAAAGTAAAGATAGGGAGAGAAAAATGTTGGTGATGCAGCGACCCAAGGTAGAAGAATTAGATTCGTCTGAGTTAGGCGATAATTGTCTTCAGTTTTCTATAGGTCCATTGGAGCCAGGTTTTGGTCAAACGTTGGGTAATTCTTTAAGAAGAACTCTTTTGTCTTCCATTCCGGGTTCAGCAGTTACGCAGATTCGTTTTGATGATGCATTACATGAGTTTGGAACAATTGATGGTGTAGTTGAAGATGTAACGGACATAGTTTTGAACCTAAAGGATTTGGTTTTCCAAACTGAAAGCGATGAGCCAATTACAATAAGAGTGGATGTCGTAGGTCCACAGCAGGTTACAGGTGAATCCTTTGCTACCAATTCAGAAGTCGACGTTATTAACCCTGATTTGCACATAGCTACTGTGAATTCAAAAGCTAATTTGAGTTTTGAAGTAACAGTAGAAAAAGGTGTTGGGTATTTGTCTTCGGACAGAACTATTGGCGATGGTGTAATTGGAGTTATTCCAGTAGATGCACTTTTCTCGCCAGTTCGTAGAGTTTCTTTTGAAGTAGGAAATACTCGTGTTGACCAGTCAACTGATTACGATGAGCTTATTTTGAAAATTGAAACTGACGGTTCTTTGACGCCAAGAGATGCTTTAGCTTCAGCAGGGAAGACCTTAGGGTCATTAATAGGTTTAGTTGAGAGTCTTGCTGAAGAAGAGGTGCAAAGTTTAGAACTCACAGAAGCTGAATCTCCTGAAACTATTTCACCTGATATTGATTTGCAGATTGAGGAACTAGAGCTATCTGAACGACCACGTAATTGTCTTAAGAGAGCTCAAATTGACACTGTTGGACAGCTATTAGAAAAATCTGCTGAAGATTTGATGACGATTACTAACTTTGGTCAGAAGTCTTTAGATGAAATATATGAGAAGCTAAACGCCAGAGGTTTGTCATTGAGGGTTAGGGGTTAGGAATGCCTGCGACACCGAAGAAAGGTCGACGTTTCGGAGGTAGTTCTTCACATCAAAAATCAATGATGGCAAATCTGGTTGCCTCGCTTATAGCAGCAGAGGCAATTACTACTACTGAAGCTAAAGCAAAGGCTTTGAGGCCGGTAGCTGAAAAGATCATAACCAAAGCCAAAAAAGGTGGTCTTCATAATCATAGACAAGTAGTTTCTTTTCTTAGAGACCGTGAGATGGCGAAAAAACTTTTTGATGAGATAGGGCCTAGGTATCAAGATAGAGCTGGTGGATACACCAGAGTCATAAAAGTTGATCCACGTCATGGTGATAATGCCCCAATGGCTCGTATAGAACTTGTCTAATAATTTTTTGCTTTAATTAGTGAATTATTCAGTCAAATGAGATTAAGGGCGAGAGTCGCTTATCATGGAGCGGACTTTCATGGCTTCGCAGATAATCCCGGTGTGAAAAGTGTCGCTGGAGAATTAAACAAGGCAATTACTCTTGTAGCAGGTGAGTCTGTCAATGTGGCATGTGCCGGACGAACTGATAAAGGTGTCCATGCTGTAGGGCAAGTTATTAGTTTTGACATACCTGATGAAATTTCACTAGAAAAACTGTTCCTATCCGTTAATAGTCAAATTGGACCAGCGGTATTGTTCACTGATTTAGAAATTGTAGATAAAGAGTTTGATGCGAGATTTAGTGCTATTTCCAGAACTTACTCTTATCGAATTTTAAATAGTCGGGATTCTGATCCATTTTTGGTAGACCGAGCATGGCACATTGCCAACTCATTAGATATCGATTCGATGCAGAAGGCATCTAACTACTTAATTGGGGAGCATGATTTTAGTTCTTTTTGTAAAAAACCTAAGCTTAAGTCAGGAGAAATTGCTTCATTAGTTCGTCGTGTTAACTCCGCGGGTTGGAGTTGTCCAAGTGAAACTGATTTATACTTTGAGATTTGTGCCTCTTCTTTTTGTCATCAAATGGTTAGATCAATTGTTGGGACTTTAGTAGATGTCGGTTTAGGTAAGATTCCGTGCGATGCTATGCCTGAAATAATTTCACTTTCTGATAGACAAGCAGCAGGTGGAATAGCTCCTCCACACGGTTTGATTCTTCAATCGGTGAAGTACTAAAAGATTTTCATACTCTCCTTTAATCTGGGTTGCTGGGCAGACAGACGCACCGTATCGTTAAATAGCTGGGTTATGAGTTTTTGATAAACCCAAAAAGTTTTACCGTTTTATTTATTTCAAAAGCAAGAGGTATTTTTGTGTCTACATATACACCAAAAAGAGGTGACATCCAGAGGGCGTGGCACGTTGTAGATGCCGATGGTCTTATTTTGGGTCGTCTTGCTTCTGAAGTCGCGAAGATATTACGAGGAAAACACAAGCCTATTTTCACTCCTCATCAAGACACAGGAGACCATGTCGTAATTGTCAATGCAGACAAAGTTGTTTTATCAGGCTCAAAGAGAGCTGATAAAGCTGTTTACAGTCATTCTGGGTATCCAGGAGGTTTGAAAACCAAATCTTATGGAGATTTGTTGGCAGAAAAACCTGAAGAGGCGTTAAGAATAACAATCGGAGGGATGTTACCTAAGAACCGTTTAGGTCGTCAGATGTTGACCAAGTTGAAAATCTATAGCGGTGGGGATCATCCTCATGATGCTCAAAAGCCGCAACCATTGGAGTTAGAACACACGAGGTTGCGAGGACCGCAAGAGAAAAAACCAGTTGAACCTAAACCAACTGTTTTAGAAGACTCAAGCCCTTCTAAAGAAACAATTGAATTAGATCATTCTGAAATTGGGGATGGCGAAGTTCCAGAAAGTGGTTCTCTGGAGAATTTAGGTTTAACTAGTGCAGTTCTAAATAATCTTGTTGCAAATGGAATTTCAACTGTAGAAGAACTTATAAATCATAGTAGTGAAGAAATTTTAGGAATACCGAAGATAGGACCTAAGGCCCTTGAGCAGATAACTGCTTGTCTCGAAGATAGCGGTCTTTCGCTCAAAGAAATTTAGGAGAGAAAAAGATGACAGAACTTTTGATTCAATCGACTGGCAGACGTAAAGAGTCTGTTGCCAGAGTTCGTCTTCGTGAGGGCTCGGGTCGTATTTTGATTAATGGTAGAACGGCAGATGAGTATTTTCCTTCTGAGACGCATCGATTAATTTTTATGGAGCCTTTGAGAGTTACGGGTAGTGAGGGCGTTTATGACATTGATGCAACTCTTAATGGAGGGGGCATAAGTGGTCAAGCTGGTGCACTTCGTTTGGGAATTGCACGCGCGTTAGAAGAAATAGACCCAGAGAGGCGCAAATCGCTGAAACAAGCTGGTCTTTTGACAAGAGATTCTAGAAAGAAAGAGTCGAAGAAGTACGGTTTGAAAAAAGCAAGAAAAGCTCCTCAGTATTCAAAGCGTTAACGACAACATAGGGACATATTTATCCCTTACGATTAGGTAATGGATCTAGTTTTCGGTACGGATGGAGTACGTGGTCATGTAGGCCGCGATATTGACGAAATAAAAGTTCTGTCCTTAGGTATCGCATCAGCCAAATATTTAAACACCAAAAAAGTTTATTTAGGGCGTGATACACGAGAATCGAGCCTAACCCTAGCTAGAGCTTTAAATGAAGGTTTAAATCGCAGTGGTGTTGAAGTTATTTCTCTTGGTGTAGCTCCAACTCCAGAGATCGCACACGCTGCCAAAGTAGATAATGCAGGTGGAGCAGTAATTTCAGCTTCTCACAATATTTGGTCGGATAATGGTGTGAAACTTTTTGGCTTAGGTGGTTTAAAAATTTCTGATGCGATCCAAGATTTGATTCAAATTGATTGGGAAAATGAACAGCGTAAGAATCACACAATTGAGGGGTTAGATCTAGAAGACGTAAGTGACAACCGTTGGATTAATTCATTAATCTCAAGTGCTAAACCAGGTTCTTTTACTGGCCTCAATGTTGTCTTAGATTGCGCTAATGGTGCAACGGTAAATAAGGCATCAATAGTATTTGAAGAACTCGGAGCAACTGTCTTAGAAGTTAGTTCTAATCCAGACGGTAAGAATATTAATCAAAATTGTGGCAGTAATAATCCTGAAAATTTAAGCGAAAAAGTGTCATCTAGTGGTTCTCACATAGGTTTTGCATTTGATGGAGATGGTGATCGAGTTATTGCGGCATTGCCTGATGGTTCCATACTGGATGGTGACTATTTGTTATTTATTTGCTCTGAGGACTGGCTTGGTCGTGGACTATTGAAAGATTCATCTGTAGTAGTTACACCAATGGCTAATTTGGGTATGAGAAATGCTTTTTCTGATTTGGGGGTACCGCTTCATGAAGTACCTGTAGGTGATAGAAACATTTTGGAAGCGCTAGAAACAAACAATTGGGTGTTAGGAGGAGAACAGTCCGGGCATATTATTTTCAGAGACTTATCAACTACAGGTGATGGTGTATTAACCAGTGTTCAGACTTTGTTGGCTTTGCTAAGAAAGCAGAAATTCCCAATTGATGCATCAACATTTTTCTCTAAAGTTCCCCAAGTTTTGATAAACGTTTTTGTGGAAAATAATCCAAAAAAGATTGTCGAAGAGGTGACAGATGAAGTCAATGTTGCCTCTATGGAATTAGGAAATGGCGGGCGAGTTTTAGTAAGACCATCGGGTACAGAATCTTTGGTAAGAGTGATGGTTGAAACCCTGAACTCTGATTTAGCGAGTGATGTTGCGGAACACCTTTCAAACATAATAAAGCGGAAAGACCGGTTGCTATCTGCAGCCGCGAACAACACTTGAAAAAGACATCGTAGAATTAATACGAATTGTTTTTATTCATATTTTCAGTTCTTGAGAGAAAGGAAGGTTGACATATGTGCGGCATAATCGCTGTATTGCGGCGACCTTCCACTCGAGAAGTGCCTGATTTGATGAAATTTAATGACCTTTTAGATTCGATTGTTAACTCTCTTTCGTTAGAAGATTTAATAGTTTTGAAAAAACAAGTGGAGTCCTTGGATTTTGTTAATTCTCAATTAAAGGGTTTGCCAGGTTTTTTGGCTTTATTTCAAAACGAAGGTCTAGTATCTGAAATTGAGAAAAATTTGGAACGAATTTCTGGCTTTTTTTCAAATCTTGAGACGCCACCAGTTTTTTCTTCTGATGATGTCGAAACCTTAAATAGCTTTGTAACCAGAATACGCGATCTCGTATGGTCGATAAAGAATGACAGGATTGGTTCATATAGATGTGTAGTTGATTTAGTGTCTAAAAAGTTTGAGCCCAGCAGTCAAGGTTTTTCGGTTTTGTTGTCGACACAGCAGGCACTTTCAGGATTAGATCGACTAGAAGTGCGTGGGAGAGACTCTGCCGGCTTACAGATTTTGGTTTGGGATCATAACCTGAGCGATACTGAAATACCCAGAGATCGATTAAACGATCCATTATTTCGTTCAGGTGCAATTAGAAAATCCTCAAATGGTTCGCTGCTCTTTGTGTATAAAATCGCTTCTGAGATCGGTGACTTAGGAGACAATACAAAGTCGTTAAGAGAATTGATAGTTCAAGATGATCTATTAGCTAAATGTCTAACTGGACAGAAAGTAAAAGCAAATGTAATCGGTCATACTCGATGGGCTAGTGTTGGTCTAATTTCTGAACCAAATGCCCATCCCGTGGAATCAAGCTCTAAAGATGATTCATTTGTAACTATCGTTCAAAACGGTGATATCGACAACTATGCCGATCTAATTGCAAGTATGGAATTAGAGATTCCCAACGGGATCACTTCAGATGCCAGAGTTGTACCTGAAATCTGGAATAGAAACAAGAAATCTGGAATTACAACGGAAGAGTCTTTTGCTAAGACAGTAAGAGATTTTGAAGGGTCAGTAGCAATTGCAGGGGTAGATGTTTCTCAACCTGAAAATATTTTCCTAGCAGTTAAAGGAAGCGGTCAGGCTCTTTATGTCGGTATGGCTGAAGATGTCTATCTGGTCGCAAGTGAACCATATGGTTTAGTCGAATTGACAAATACATATTTCAGAGTAGATGGTGAAGAAATGTTAAGCGGATCTACCGAAAAGGGACAGGTCGTTGAATTAGATATACATTCGGCAGGAACTCTCGAAGGTTTAGTAAGAAAATCTTATGCTTCTGAAAAAATTGACCTGTATGAACAAGATCTTTCACAAACTGAGATAAGTACGAGAGATATAGACAGAGGTTCATACAAACATTACTTGTTGAAGGAAATTGAAGAGTCACCTTCATCTGTAGAGTCAACTCTTAGGGGACGTTTAGTTAAAGATGCTGACAGTGGGAATTTTGTTGTCAAATTAGGCAATGAGACTATTTCAGATGAATTAAAACTGCATTTACAGTCAGGAAAAATAAAGAGAATTGTAGTTATAGGACAAGGAACAGCTGCTGTAGCTGGAAAAGCGGTAGCGAATTCGATCTCGACTCAATTAATTGAAACAGATATAAGCGTTAAAGCTACACCCGCTACTGAACTTTCGGCATTTGATTTATCATCAGACATGTCTGACACACTTATAGTTGCGATTAGCCAGTCAGGAACCACGACGGATACTAATAGGACAGTCGAATTAGTTAAAGCTAGAGGCGCGAAAGTGATAGCGATAGTAAATCGTCGAAACAGTGATTTGACTGATCGCGCAGACGGAGTTTTATACACATCTGATGGACGTGATATAGA
Source organism: Dehalococcoidia bacterium (assembly GCA_002724585.1). GTDB lineage: Bacteria > Chloroflexota > Dehalococcoidia > Lucifugimonadales > UBA3495 > UBA3495. The sequence goes on from PBPE01000075.1 coordinate 12,758, forward strand.
GATGAGTGTCGCATCTACAAAAGCATTTTATAGTCAAGTGGCGGCAGGCTATCTTTTAGCCTTCTCGCTATCTGACGTCCTTTCTCCACACATCAGTTCAAGGCAAGAAGAAATTCTTGATGCGCTTAATTCTTTACCTAAAGCGATGAAAGAGTTACTGAAACTCCGCCAACATATTTCGAGCTTGGCTAATCGGCTTGCACCACCACACCGTCATTGGGCAATAGTAGGAAGTGGAAGAAATGTTGTGGCAGCAGAAGAGATTAGAATAAAACTTTCTGAACTTTGTTATAAGTCGATTGCTTCAGATGTAATTGAAGACAAAAAACACATAGATCTTTCTTCAGAACCCATGATTCTTGTATGTGCCAATGGAATCAAAGATTCCATAATCGATGATATAGCTAAGGAGGTAGCTATTTTTCGAGCACATAAAGCGTCACCTGTGGTAATAACAGATGCTTCACCCAGTAAATTCCCGGAGGCACTTGACGTGATTTCCGTTCCAAGTACACATCACGATTTGGCTTTCATTCTTTCCACTATGGCCGGACATCTTTTTGGGTATGAGGCTGCTTGCTCTATTGATAGTCAAGCTCATCCTTTACGTGTAGCGCACTCAGCAATAGAAAAGCTCACGAACGATCGTATTACTGAACAGAGTGTTTTCTCAAATGACGAATTATTTGACTACTTACGTGAAGATATTTTGAAAGTTGCAAATTTCTTTTTTGATGAGTTGAGGAATGGTCGTTTAAATGGTCACTTAGAGGCATCAACTTCAGTTCGTCTAGCTTCACTTTTGCGTTATTCTCTTGGTGAAGTGCCACTTGATGTTTATCAAATTGAGTTTGGAAGAGTAGGAACACCATCTCTGGTTATCGATGAATTAGCTAAAACTCTTGTATCAGCTATTGAAGAATTAACAAGACCAGTTGATGCTATAAAGCACCAGGCTAAGACTGTTACCGTTGGGATTTCTAGAAGTGATGAAAATCTTTTGCAAGTGCCCTTAGTTAAGGAAGTACTGGGTGCAGGAACTTCACGAGATGCTCTTAGCTATGAGACTTTAAAACTTCTAGTTAGCTTAGACACGGCAGTTGAAGAGGTTATAGGGCACACTCGCTACCGGATAAGTGGTTTGGACCATGAAAATTCCAATTTGACTATCATTGACCGGAGTGGTGTCTCATTAGGTATTCAATCGAGGACTGAAAGAGACATAGAACTAAAAGGGACGAAGCACCGAGTAGCAGCCAGTAAAAAAGTTTTGTTGACCAAAGGATTGAGAGATCAGAGAACGATTTTGTTAATTCCTGAAGTGAAAGACGGTGAAACTACTGGGATAAATTTGCTCCACCTCGTATTATGCAAGAATTTGAATGTTCAAGAAATAAAGAAAGTATTACAGGGTTACCACAACCGTTACGGAGCCATTCAGGATGCTGTTCGTGAAACTGAGCCATCTTTTAGGGATGATTTTCTTGTAGAGCAGAGTATCGAACATTTATTGATTGATTCGATTGATTCGATTGCTGAAAGTTTAAGAGGACTTAACTGATGTTTAATAGGAGATTTTAAAGTGATAGGAATTGGAGTTGATTTGGTTGAAGTAGAGAGATTTCGAAAGGTTCTTTTACGAACACCTAATATAGTCTCCAGGCTTTTTAGACCTTCAGAATGTGAATATGCGGAAAAAGCTGGAGACCCCGCAGAAAGGTATGCGGGTAGATTTGCTGTTAAAGAAGCAACACTCAAGTCTTTGGGCCTGGGTCTAGGAGCGATGCCTATGTATGACATTGAAGTCGTACGTGAATCTTCTGGTCAACCAACTTTGTTTTTGCACGGGAAAGCATTTACGCGGTCAGAAGAAGCAGGGGTTACTCGTTGGGAACTCTCAATTACTCATACGGACCATTTAGCTTTTGCAACAGTGGTTGCTTTGTAAGTTTTGAACTGAAAGTAGTTTATTTTGATTCCAATTGCAGATATAGACGAAATAAGAGAGATCGATAGATCGTCTTCATACTCCACCGAAGTTCTAATTGAAAGGGCTGGAGCAGCTGTAGCGCGTTCAGCACTCAGAGAACTTGGTGGTGCTTACGGTAGAAGAGTCATTGTGGTTGCAGGAAAGGGTTCTAACGGAGAGGATGGAAAAGTAGCGGCCAGAAGATTGCAGAGAAGAGGGGTGCGCGTCAATCTTATTAATGCTGATGAAACTCCAGAAAACTTACCTGAAGTTGATCTGGTAATTGATGCTGCATACGGGACTGGTTTAAAGAGACCTTATGAAGCGCCTGAAACAAATTCAACTGTATTATCCGTGGATATTCCATCAGGAGTAGATGGAGACACAGGTTGCGCTTTGGGTAAACCATTTAAGGCAAAAAAAACATTGACGTTCAACGCACTTAAACCCGGACATCTTCTTTCGGAAGGTGCTTGCTTAAGTGGAGAGTTAGAAATTGTCGATATTGGTTTGGAGACATCTTCTTTATCGTGTGGTCTGGTTACTAGCGCTGATGTAAATGAGTGGATCCCGTCACGACCGAATGAGTCACATAAATGGAAATCAGCTTGTTGGGTGATTGCTGGTTCGAAAGGAATGGAAGGAGCTGCCATTTTAGCTGTTAATGCAGCACAGAGAGCTGGAGCAGGTTATATTCGTTTTTCATCACCTGAAGTTGAAATTTCTGAATTGCCTTTAGAGGCAGTTAATTTTCCTTTACAAACAGATTTTTCGATAGACGAAAATGAAGTTAATCGATTTAGATCATTTGTAATTGGTCCTGGTTTAGGTCGGAATCAAGAATTGCTTAATGGTTTAAAATCTTTAATTAAGGAGGTTAAATGCCCTGTAGTGCTTGACGGTGATGCCCTCTATGCGTTCAAGAAGGATGATTTTCCAAAAAATGGACAACTGATTCTTACACCTCATGAAGGTGAATTTGAAAAAATCATGGGTGAGAGACCATCCCCAGATCGTATTACTTCAGTGAGAAAGTGTGCAGAGGAAACTGGAGCGGTTGTTCTTTTGAAGGGACCGACCACAGTTGTTTGCGACCCGGATGGAAAGACTCGGGTTATAAATTCTGGAGATCAACGTTTGGCTACAGCCGGTTCGGGTGATGTTTTGGCAGGGATTATTGGAGCTTTTTTGGCAAGGGGAGCAGATCTGCTTGAAGCGGCAGCTGCAGGTGCTTATGTTCACGGTCAGCTTTTGAATCGATTGAGTTCCACAGGTGTTGTTGCAACTGATCTAGTTAGTTCTTTAATACAAACTCTTGTTGATTTAGGGTTAGATGTTGACCTTGGAGATGCTGATGAGACCGACTTGGGCTGAAATTGATTTAGAAATAATTTCAAAAAATACGTCTATTTTTCGCGATCTATTAGATGATTCTGTTGAACTTTGCGCTGTAGTAAAAGCTGATGGGTATGGACATGGTGCGGTTGAAGTCGCCAAACGAGTTTTAACATCAGGCGCCACATGGCTTGCTGTTGCTTTTGTTGAAGAAGCAGCAGCTTTAAGGAAAGAAGGTGTGAAAGCTCCGATTCTCATACTTTCAGAGCCTCGACCGAACGAAATGGAAGAAGTTGTGAGACTTGGTGCAGTTCGACCTGCAATCTATACAAAAGTTGGAGTTGATGCCTTTTCTAAAGCAGCTGAAGAAGACGCTCCTGTGCATCTCAAGGTGGATACAGGTATGCACAGGGTTGGGGTTAGACCAAATAAAGCTGTTGATTTGGCTAGTTATATTTCTGAATCAGGACTTCAATTAGAGGGCGTGTTCACACATTTTGCAGTTGCAAGTAAGCCTTCAGATTCATTTAACAGGAAACAGATAGAACTGTTTGATCAAGTCTTGGAGGATCTTACTGAAGAAGGACACGCACCTAAAATAGTTCATCAAGCAAACACTGCAGCAACTTTAGAATGGCCTGAAACTCATCATTCAATGGTCCGTGTAGGTATCGGTCTTTATGGAACCGAACCGTCAAAGTTTTTCTCAGAGAGATTTAAGACACTTGGATTAAAGCCTGCCGTTTGGCTAAGAAGTGAAGTTAGTCATTTGCAAACAGTGGAAAGTGGAGAAGGGGTTGGATACGGACATCGTTGGAAAGCAGATAAAAAAACTCATATTGCAACAATTCCAATTGGTTATGCAGATGGGATCTTCAGAGGTTGGTGGGATGGTGGAGAGGTATTGATTGGGGGGTCTCATTGCCCGATAAGAGGTGTGGTAACGATGGATTCGCTAATTGCAGAGGTGAGTGAGTCTGTAATAGTTGGTGATGAGGTTGTTTTACTAGGGGCTCAAGGCGACAGTTTTCTTACAGTTTCTGATGTTGCAGAATTATTAGGAACGATCGGTTATGAAGTTTTAACTTCTTTAGGGGCCAGAGTTCCTCGAAGGTATTAGGACTTGATGGGGAAAAAATTAAAAGTTCTGCTTATTGAACCATTTCATAGTGGTTCTCATAAGGCGTGGGCTGAAGGTCTAAAAAAACACAGTAGTCATGATATTTCGATTGTTTATCATCCTGGATCTTTTTGGCGATGGCGACTAAGAGGGTCAGCTGTAACTTTGGCAGAAGAAACTCAGGAGGTAGTTATTGAGAAAGGAGCACCAGACGTCGTATTGGCAAGTGGGATGATGGATCTCGCTGCCTGGTTGGGTTTCACGAAACGTTTTATTGGAGCCCCGCCAGTAGTTCTATATCAACATGAGAATCAGCTGACATATCCAGTGCCTGCAGGGGAGTCATCAGATAATTCTATGAAGTTTGTGAATTGGAAGAATATGGTTGCAGCTGACCAAGTTTGGTTTAATTCAAATTTTCACAGGTCAAATCTTTTAGATGCTTTACCAGAATTACTAATGAATGTGCCAGATATGTCCCATACTCACCGTTTGGACGAAGTCATTGAAAAAACTTATGTGCTACCTGTTGGTGTTGAGTTGTCAGAAATAAAATCTCTCCAAGATCCACAAAATCCTCCTTTAATCCTCTGGAATCACCGATGGGAGTATGACAAGGTGCCTGAAGCTTTTATTGCTTCTTTAAAACAACTTAACGAAGAAGGTTCACAATTCACATTTGCTGTTACTGGTGCAAACACACCGCAAGAAGCTAAAAAAATTCAAGCAACTTTTGGAAAGTTGAGTAAAGATTTGGTCAGTTCAGGTTTTATAGACAGAAATGAATATGTTGACCTTATAAACAGAACAGACATAGTCGTGAGTTCCGCAATTCATGAATTTTTTGGAATTTCTATAGTTGAAGCACTCGCGGCAGGAGCGGTTCCAGTTTTACCAAAACGTCTTAGCTATCCAGAAATCGTCCCAAAGCAGTGGCATGATTTCGCTTTTTACACTGATGGGGGAATGACAGCTCGGTTGCGAGAGATCCTAAATGATCTAAAGAGTTGGAAGAACAGTGTCGTAGGTTTAGACGAGTCGATGAGGCGTTTTGATTGGAATACTGTTATCGATGATTATGACGACAGTTTAGAACGAGTTTTTGAGAATTTTTCCTGAGGGTTTTCCTAAATCAATTTCAAAAACACGCAAGTCAATTAGAAGACGAAATAAAAGGCATGTACCGTCGACTTAATGAAGTTTCCGTTTGAAGAAATAAAAATAGGTCACTGGACTGATACAGAAGCTAAAACGGGTTGCACAGTTATTAGATTTCCCAATGGTGTGGTTGCTTCTGGTGAAGTTAGAGGTGGAGCTCCCGCTACCAGAGAGTTTGAATTATTATCGCCTGAACGAACAGTCCAGAATATAAATGCGGTAGTTATCTCAGGTGGTTCAGCATTCGGTCTCTCTGCTGCTAATGGTGTTGTTGACTTTTTATCAGAATCAGATATTGGTTTTCCAACTACTGCAGGTTCTATTCCTATTGTAGTGGGTATGTCTTTATACGATCTTGGAGTAGGTAGCTCTTCAATTTATCCCGGACCAAATGAAGGGAGAGTTGCATGTTTAGATGGTGAAAACAATAAAGGTGAAATACCAACTGGGAAAGTAGGAGCTGGAACTGGAGCTACCATAGGGAATTGGCGCGGGAAAGACAAAATAGCTGCTGGAGGAATAGGTATTGCCCATGCGGAAATTGAAGATGTAATCGTTTGTTCTCTTTTTGCTGTTAATGCAATGGGCGGTCTAAGTGAAGAAAGGATTTCTGAGTCCTTAATCGAAGAAAATTTTCAATCTTCTTTACAAGAAGAAAACTTAGAACCTAACGAATTGATGAATACAACTTTGGGAGTTGTGATGACAAACCTTTCTCTTACTAAATCAGAATGTTTTCTTCTTTCTCAATCAAGTCACGATGGCATAGCACGCTCTTTGTTTCCAGCTCACACACGAATGGATGGAGATGCTGTAGTCGCAGTTTCGACCAAGAAAGTGAAGGCAGATTCTCGTAAATTAGATTTAGCAAGAGTTCTAAGTGTATTTGTGACTGAAGAATCTATCCGTCAAGCTTGCACATAACGCATCCTTGGAATGACTTAAATCGATTAGTCTTTTGTTGTGACGAAAACTTTAGATCGTATTAAACAAGAGGTATTGGGATGCACTAAGTGTCCTCTATCCGAGCATAGAAAACAGCCTGTTTTCGGAGTAGGTTCAATTAACGCGGACCTTATGTTTATAGGTGAAGCTCCAGGTGCTGAAGAAGACCGAACAGGACTTCCATTTATTGGTCGATCGGGAAAGCTTTTAGACACTCTTTTATTTGAAGAATTAAACATGGATCGTTCAATGTGTTATATCTCAAATATTGTTAAATGCCGACCCCCTGAAAATCGCGATCCTAAACCGGAAGAGATTGACTCTTGTCGCCCATATCTAAAAGAACAATTAGGGATCATTGAACCAAAAGTGATAATCACTCTTGGTAATTTCGCAACCAGACTTCTTCTTGAAACAAAAACTGGGATAACGAAATTACGAGGAAAAATTTACGAATATTCAGGTAGTTCTCTGATACCTACTTTTCACCCTGCAGCAGCACTTCGTGGTAGAAAAGGAGTTCTTGAAGCTATGAGAACTGATTTTCGCAAAGCTAAGGAAATAATTTATGGTTAAAGAAGACGCAAGTCTTAAGCCTGTAGTTACAGCAAAGACTTCTTCAGTTGAAGAAACGCATAACTTAGCAGCATTGTTGGTTGAAATTTTTAGACCAGGAGATGTAGTTGTTTTATCCGGAGATTTAGGCGCTGGAAAAACTTCTTTCACGCAAGGTTTAGGTTTAGCTATGGGTATTGAAACTCCTATCACTTCTCCAACTTTTACTCTTGCTAATAGATACGAAGGGAAACTTGTTCTTAACCATTTAGATGTATATCGACTCGATCGTTTTCAGGAGGTTGAAGAGTTAGGTCTATCGGAATTAATAGATAGCAATTCTTTGACAGTGATTGAATGGGGAGATGTTATTTCTTCAGTCTTGTCAGAAGGTTTTTTGGAGATTCGTTTGCGACTTGGGGAAAACCAAGACAGTCGTGTTTTAGATTTCATTCTCATTGGACAACGATGGGTAGAAAGAGAAATTGAATTAGTTAGCCTTGTATCTTCATTTTCGATAGAAAACGGAGAGTAGCATGCTAATTCTTGCGATTGAAACTGCTAGCTCACAAGCAGGTTGTGCTATTGGTGGACATGAAGGAGTTTTGGCGTCAGCACACACGGGCATTAACGGAAAGCACGCAGAAAACATTTCTCCGCAAATAGCATTCGTAAGAGAGCAGGCTGGGATTGAGTTTTCTGAACTTGGTGCAATTGCAGTGGATATTGGACCAGGTCTTTTTACCGGATTGAGGGTAGGTATAGCGACAGCAGTCTCTATTGCACATGCACTCACTTTGCCGGTAATTGGAGTCTCAAGTTTAGATTTGCTTGCCTTCCCAGCAAGATGGACGAGTCGTCTAATTGTTTCTGCATTGGATGCTAGAAGGGGCGAATTGTTCACCGCTCTATTTCGTAGAGTCCCGGGAGGCATTCAAAGAGTCAGAGAAGTTAATGTTTGCACAGCAGAAGACCTAGCAGCTGAAATTCAGACATTTGATGAACCAAGTTTATTGGTGGGCGATGGGGCCCTTCGATATGCGGAAATTTTTGAAAGTCTTGGAAGAGTGGAGCTTGCAGAACAAGGATTGGCGCATCCCAGTGCACGGGCAATGGTTCAGTTAGCACATGCTCGTGCGATGCGTGAAGAATTTGTACAACCCTGGGATCTGGAACCTATCTATTTAAGGAAACCTGATGCAGAAATCAATTGGGCAACACGAAATGAACAGAAATGAAAGTGAAAATTGGAGATTTCGAGATCAGAAACGCAACAGAAGATGATGTTGGGGAAATTTTGGATATCGATAAGACAGTTTTCTCAACTATTTGGTCTCCTAGTTTTTTGCGTCAACAATTACGTTCAGAAAAGTGCTTTCATCGAGTGTTAAACAAAAATGGAATGATCATAGGACATTCAGGTCTTATGAGACTTCATGATGAAGGTCATATAACAACAATGGCAATAAAACCTGAAAATCAAAACTCCGGATTAGGCAGTTTGCTATTGGCAGATCTTTGCAGTTTGGCAATTGATTCCGATCTCAAAGGAATTACTTTAGAAGTGAGAGTAGGCAATCTGAAAGCGCAGGGTTTGTATAGAAAGTTTGGTTTTATACCCGCAGGAGTCCGGTCAAATTATTACAGTGATACAGGTGAAGATGCTTTAATTATGTGGCTTACTGACTTGCCCAATAAGAAAGTCATAAAAATTGTTGAATCAACTTTCAGAAATTCATTAGTTCAAAAGGTGTGAAATTGGCTGACTTAATTCTAGGTATTGAGACTTCGTGCGATGAGACTGCTGCTGCAGTAGTTGAGTCTTCGAGATTAATACACTCTTCAATCGTAAGTAGTCAGGTTCACCTACATGAAAGATTTGGAGGTGTTGTACCTGAAATAGCTAGTAGAGCGCATGTTGATTTAATCGTTCCTGTAGTTGCAGAAGCTTTAGTTTCTTCAGGAATGGAGGCAGAAGAGATAGAAGCAGTTGCCGCAACCACAGGGCCGGGTCTTGTGGGTTCATTGTTAGTAGGAGTTAGCGCGGCAAAAGCTTTGGCAACTGTTTGGGGCGTTCCATTTGTAGAAGTCAATCATCTAGAAGCACATCTTTATGCATCTTTTCTTGAAGATCCTGATTTGCAACTACCACTTGTCTTTTTGCTTGTTTCCGGGGGTCATACTCTACTCGTCTTGATGGAAGAACAGGGAAAGTACCGTTTACTAGGTTCCACACTTGATGATGCTGCGGGAGAAGCCTATGACAAAGTAGCTAGGTATTTGGGACTTGGATATCCCGGAGGTCCAGCTATTGACAAATTAGCTTTAGAAGGAGACAGGACAGCATTTAAATACCCACGTTCACTGGTACAGGAGAATCCTGAAACTTTGCCAGATGATAGACGATTTGCTTTTTCTTTTAGTGGTCTAAAAACAGCCGTGGTTAATCATGTGCGTTCAAATCCTGATGTCGCTACAGAAGATGTCGTTGCTTCCTTCCAAGAAGCTGTAGTCGATGCATTGTTGACAAAACTTAAGTGGGCACTTGAATACACTGGAGTAGAGACAGCTTGTCTTGGAGGCGGTGTAGCTGCTAATTCAAGATTACGAGAGAGATTTACAGAAACGTGCGCTTCTGTTGGTGTAAAAGGTTGCCTTCCTTCTCGAGCTATGTGTACAGACAATGCAGCCATGGTGGCAGCTGCCGGATACTGGAGGCTTGAAAAAATGGGTCCCAGTCCTTTAAATGTCGGCGTAGATCCTAATTTAGGCCTGCTTTAAACCATTTATTTTGTTTTTCCTTAATTCAAGTGAATTTTGCTTGGAAACAAGTGAAATTTGTTTTAAAACGCTTTAAAAATGTTGGAATTACACACATTTTAGACGTATCGTTAGCAGTCGGATAATGAGACTGCCAAAAGAGTTGTTGTTCAATTCATAAACTTTGGCGGAACAAGAAAGAATGAATCGGAGTTTTCTATGAACCTTCAGCCTCTTGAAGATCGTATTGTGGTCCGACCTGGCGAATCAGAAGAGACTACTGCTAGTGGTCTTGTCATACCTGATACAGCAAAGGAAAAACCACAAACTGGTGAAGTATTAGCAATAGGACCTGGTAGACGCAGTGAACAGGGCGGAGAATTAATACCAATGGAAGTTGGTGTTGGTGACACGGTTGTTTACAGCAAATACGGCGGAACTGAAATAACTGTAGAGGGTGAGGATCTTTTGATTCTTAATGCTCGTGATGTTCTCGCGGTTGTGAAGTAGGTCCAAATGTCGAAAATTTTAAAATTTGATGAAGAGGCCCGACGAGGCCTCGAAGCAGGTGTCAATAAGTTAGCTGACGCCGTGAAAGTAACATTGGGACCACGCGGACGAAATGTAGTTCTCGATAAAAAATTTGGTGCACCAACAATTACAAATGATGGCGTTTCCATAGCCCGAGAAGTTGAACTTGAAGACAGCTTTGAAAACATGGGTGCTCAATTAGTAAAAGAAGTTGCAACTAAAACGAATGACATTGCGGGAGATGGCACTACCACCGCTACTGTTCTCGCACAGGCTCTCGTTCGCGAAGGTTTACGTAACGTAGCAGCGGGAGCTAACCCTATGAGTTTGAAAAAGGGTATAGAGAAGGCCGTAGCTGCAGCTGTTGAGGCGATAGCTGACCAATCAGTCAGAGTCGATGATTCAAAAGATCAGATCGCAAACGTTGCAGCAATTTCAGCTGCAGATGCTGCGATCGGAGAAGTTATTGCGGAAGCAATTGACAAGGTAGGTAAAGATGGTGTTGTAACTGTTGAAGAATCAAACACCTTCGGTATGGATCTAGATTTTGTAGAGGGCATGCAGTTTGACAAAGGCTACCTTTCGCCTTATTTCGTAACCGATCCAGAAAGACAGGAAGCTGTTTTAGAAGATCCTTATTTGCTTTTCAATCAAGGCAAAATTGCCTCCGTTCAAGATCTTCTGCCACTGCTTGAAAAAGTTATGCAAAGCGGAAAAACCTTGTTGATAATTGCTGAAGACGTCGAAGGAGAAGCCTTGGCGACTTTAGTAGTCAATAAGATTCGTGGCACTTTCAATTCTGTAGCAGTTAAGGCACCTGGTTTTGGTGAAAGACGTAAAGCCATGTTAGAAGATATGGCCGTTCTTACTGGAGGGCAGGTAGTAAGTGAAGAAGTTGGCCTAAAGATTGAAGGCGTAAGTCTTGACATGCTAGGTACTGCTAGAAAAGTTGTAATCACGAAAGATGACACAACAATTGTTGAAGGTGCTGGAGACTCAGCTGCTGTAGAAGGAAGAATTTCTCAGATTAAACGTGAAATTGAAGAGACAGATTCGGACTGGGATAAAGAGAAACTTCAAGAAAGACTAGCAAAATTAGCTGGTGGTGTTGCTGTAGTTCAGGTTGGAGCTGCCACTGAAGTTGAACTTAAAGAAAAAAAGCACAGGATAGAAGACGCTCTTTCAGCTACGCGTGCAGCTATAGAAGAAGGAGTTGTCGCCGGGGGCGGAACTGCTTTACTGCGAGCGCGTTCAGCTATTGAGTCGGTGATTGATGGTCTTGATGGAGATGAAGAAACAGGGGCGAGAATAGTCCATGTATCTCTTGAAGCCCCAGCAAGACTCATAGCTGATAACGCCGGCTTTGAAGGTGCTGTCAAAGTCAGAGAAGTTGAGATGGCTTCGGGTTCAACAGGCCTGAATGCTGCAACTGGAGAGTTGGTTGATTTGGTTGAAGCTGGAGTAATAGACCCAGCTAAAGTTACCCGAGCTGCTTTGCAGAACGCAGCTTCGATTGCAGCTCTTCTTTTGACAACTGAAGCATTAGTAGCTGACAAACCTGAGCCTGAGCCTGCAATGCCTGGCGGGGGAATGGACCCAATGGGCGGCATGGGCGGCATGGGCGGCATGATGTAGCAGTTTTTGTTTCTGTTTTTTCTGGCCGGGCATTTGCCCGGCCAGAACTTTTTATAGCTAAGGGTAGTCTTGACTAATGGACCACAAAAGAAGTCAACGTGGAGGAGTTCAAGTAATTCCACGACCAAATTCGTGGCGTTTGGGAAATCCGTCTCCATGGTCTGTTTTAACAGAAAAAAAAATTGAGATAAAACATATAGTCAAAGCTTTAAGTGAGCGTTCACCTTCTGGAATAAGAGGGAGGACTCCAACAGGTGAAGAAAGAGATGCTGCAGTTCTTGTTGGTATTTACGACGATAACGATCCACATTTGATACTTACCAGACGTTCACCGAACCTTACGTCACATCGCCACGAAGTGTCTTTTCCCGGTGGTCGAGTCGAGGATGAAGATATTGATTTATGGACAACTGCATGTCGTGAATCTAATGAGGAAATCGGAATTCGAACAGATGAATTGAGTCCTCTAGGTCGTTTAGATCCGATAGTAACGGTTGGCAGCAAAAGCCTTATACACCCTTTTGTAACGATTCTTCCTGAAAGACCCGATTTAGAACTTAATCATTCAGAAGTGGAGAAGATCTTATACGTGTCTTTAAGAGAGTTGCTTCTCGATGAAGTCTGGCGTGAAGAAGAGTGGCAACTTCCCAATGGCTGGGTTTCTATTACCTTTTTTGAACTTGAGGATGATACTGTTTGGGGAGCTACAGCCTTAATGATTCGACAACTTTTAACTCTTTCTCTGGGTGTATCTGACGATCTCGGAAGGTTTCCTAAAGAAGAATTTCAAGATGAGAGGGAAATTTAATGACGTCAAAATCATCAAAACATTTCACTTCAGATGAGTTTCGTGAGATGGGTCGAGCGACAATTGACTGGATTGCCGACTACATAGAGAATCTAGAAGAACGTTCAGTCTCGCCTGATGTCGAACCTGGCGATGTCCGGTCATCTCTACCAGAAAGAGCTCCAGAATCACCTGAATCGTTTGTAGACATACTTGATGATGTAAATAGCCTCATTGCGCCGGCTATAACTCATTGGCAGCATCCAGGGTTCTTTGGTTATTTTTCTGCTAATTCATCAGCCCCAGCAATTTTAGGAGAGTTGCTTTCAGCTGGATTCGGTATCAACGGCATGCTTTGGTCTACTAGCCCAGCTGCTACAGAACTGGAAACCCACATGCTTGATTGGCTTTTAGACCTATGCGGTTTGCCTGACTGTTTCAGATCAGATGGAAAAGGCGGTGGCGTAATTCAAGACTCTGCTTCGTCTGCTTCGTTGTGTGCCATTTTAGCGGCACGTGATCGTTCAGGAGGAGCTTCAGAACTTCCAAAACTTGTTACCTATACGTCAACTCAGGCTCATTCATCGATTGAGAAAGATGTAAAAATCGCTGGCTTTTCTCCTGACCAACTAAGGAAAGTAGAAGTTGATGAAAACTTTGCGATGGATCCAGAAGAATTACAACGGCTGATAAATGAAGATAAAGAAAATGGTCTAACCCCTTGTTTCATATCAGCAACTATTGGCACTACTTCATCAGGGGCAGTTGATCCGCTAACTTCCATAGCGGAGATTGCTAACAAGGAAGGTGCTTGGCTTCATGTGGACGCTGCATGGGCTGGGTCTGCTGCAGTGTGTCCCGAATATCGAGGCTTGTTAGAGGGGGTAGAGAAAGCAGATAGTTATGCTTTCAATCCTCACAAGTGGCTTCTAACCAATTTTGATTGCACTGCTTTTTATGTAGCTGATTCAAAACCATTGGTTGATTCTCTTTCGATAGTGCCGGAGTATTTAAGAAATCCTGCAAGTGAAGCGGGTGAAGTTATTGATTATAGGGATTGGCAGGTTCCGTTAGGTCGAAGGTTTAGGTCTTTGAAGCTCTGGTTTGTTTTACGAAGCTACGGGGCCGAAGGATTAAGGTCACATATAAGGCATCATGTGGAGGCGGCTGAAAGTTTTGCTGAACGCGTAGAGGGGCATCCGAAATTAGCTTTGGCCGCGCCAGTTTCACTTTCACTTGTTTGTTTTAGTCATGTAGATGGTGATGATGCGACAAAATCACTACAAGAAGCTTTGAACTCAACAGGTGAAGTTTTACTCACGCATACAGTGTTGGACGGCAAGCATGTTTTGCGGCTGGCAGTTGGTGGAACGTGGACTACATCTACTCATGTCGAAAGAGTTTCAGATTTAATTGAGGAAATTCTTGGATAACGATGAGTAGTAATCTTTTTGGTACTGCTGAGTCAAATAAACGGATTCTCGTTGTTGACTTTGGAGCACAATACGCGCAACTTATAGCTCGTCGAGTTAGAGAATCAAATGTTTACAGTGAAATAGTTTCACACGATTTAGACGCAGAAAGTTTCGCTGATCTTAAACCTTCAGGGATCATTTTTTCTGGCGGACCCACTTCTGTAAACGTAGAAGGAGCCCCAAAAATTGATCCAGCCATCTACGACCTTGGAGTGCCGATTTTGGGTATCTGCTATGGAGCACAACTAATAGCTCAACAAAACGGCGGTTCAGTTGAGGGTAACGAAAAAGGAGAA
>PBPE01000076.1 GCA_002724585.1 Dehalococcoidia bacterium
CTTCCTGAGTTGCTTTCGTGTTGATTTGCTGTTGTTGATTCTGAGTAGAATTATTTCTTGCACGTCTTTGAAACAAAGATCTTCTTTTAGGTTCAGTCGCAGGTTGCGCTGAAGACACTTCAGGCGCCTTAGCTAATCTGTCATAGCACTGCAGTCTGATTAATGAAACTGTAATTTCAGAACACCTCTTCAATTCTTCATCTAAAGATTGGCTTTGGACAGTTTCCACTTGGAAAGCAAATATTAAAAAGATAGCGCTGTATAAAAAGAATTTAGGTTGTTTTTTCATTGAGTAATTTAATATTTTTTCTCAATCATACATTGACTTAAAAGCAGTGCAATCAAAATGTGCAGTGAGGTGCAGACTAGCAACATGCAATGAATAATGTTGCTTATATACAACACACTCTTTGATTATTAAGCAAAATCATTGAATTTATAGGTCTTTCCTCTATCTGTTTTGACAATTATAACTTGCACAATAGACTTATATGTCTGAGAATAAACGATGTAAAAAAGTGTAATCATTAGGAATCCTAGAATTAAATGGATTTCTATTTAGATGTTTTACACCAATGTTTTATAGAGAATTAGGAGAAATAATCAATGAATATTGATCTACTAGAAAAAGTAACCAAAATGACGGTTGCTTTTAGCGTTACCGCCTTACTTTTTGCTGTGCCTGTCATATCTCAAGATGAAGATGAAGATGCAGCTGAGTTAGGTGCCATAGAAATCACAGGCTCAAGATTAAAACAGACAGACATTGAGACTGCTCAACCTGTAACTGTTATTACTCGTGAAGAAATAGAGTTATCTGGTTTTGAAACTGTTGCACAAGTTCTACAAAACACGCCTTACAACTCCTTTGGTTCATTTAGAGAAACCTCTGGATATGCCAATGGACAGGCTGTTGTAAACGAGGTTTCCTTAAGGGGACTTGGATCACAAAGAACCTTGCTCTTACTCGATGGCAGAAGAGTTTCAGGAACAGGTGGTTCAGGTGGTGCTGCTGCAGACTTAAACCAAATACCTTTAGCGATCATTGAAAGAATCGATATTCTAAGAGATGGTGCCTCGGCTATTTATGGTTCAGATGCCATTGGTGGTGTTGTTAATATTATTACTCGTAAAGACTTTGATGGTATGCAGATGTCGCTTACATCGGGTAAACCAGATACTCAGGGAGGCGAATACATTGCCGCTACTGTCACTGGTGGTGCATCAAACTCAAAAGGTAATGTTTTCTTCACAATACAGCATTACGGTCAAAAACCTATGTATTGGAGAGACACTGAATGGCCCAACGCATACAACTATGAAACTTACTCTTCATTCGGATTCCCAGGAACATTTTACTCTCCTTATTTTGGCTACGTAGCTGATTCAAGATGTCCTGATGTACCAGTAGGTGGAGTTGGTTTACTAGGAGACAGTGGTTCTTATCAGAGCCAACTATCAGATGATGGAACAAACTCTAACCCTGAATATCCTAATTCTTACAAATGGTATCCTTATGCAAAATCATACGCTGGAACAGTCTATGCTGATTGGAGTTTCTGTGGTTATGATTTTGCACAAGACATCATTGCACTGCCAAGAGCAAAGAGAAACGCAGTGCTTATGAAATCAACGTACGACATCTCACCTGATGTAACTATGAATACTGTGTTAATGATTTCACAAACTGATGCGGACTCTCGCTATGCAGGTACTCCTGTTACTGGGCCTTATCCTTCAATGGCAGCTGATAACCCAAATCATCCTCTAATCGGCATGGGCTATCCTTGTGATGTAATAGATTGCGGACCAGCAACAATATTTATTCGAACTGTTCCAAATGGTACAAGGGATAATAATGTGGTTTCAAATGTCCAAGATTTGAGAATTGGTTTCGAAGGTATTTTCGACATCATGGGCGGAGCCAATTGGGAGTTCAATGTCCAGGTAATGAATAATGATATTGATAACATGACAATTAATTTGGTTAATAAGCCATTACTTCAAAAAGCCATTGATGACGGTCTTCTAGATATCTTTGGTGTTCATGGAACACCTCTATCTGCATTAGCTCCGGTAATGCAACAATTTAACCATACAAAAAGTTACGCCGCTGATCTTAAATCATCACAAGCTGATTTCATTATGAGTTTTGATATTGGTGAATTAGCTGGTGGACCAATTGGTATGGTATTAGGTGCTGAATATAATCATCTATCTTTTGACCAGGTCAATGACCCAGCATCAAAAGCTCAGCTCATTGCAGGAACTGCAGGTGGTGATAATGTACAAGCAGAGAGAAGCAGAAAATCAGCGTTCTTTGAGCTTGGATTACCGTTCACTGAAAAACTTGAGGTAAGTCTTGCTGGGCGTTCTGATAGCTATAGCAGTAAAGGTATTGGTGGTAATTTTTCACCAATGATAACCATGGCTTACCGGCCAACGGATTGGATTGTTCTTAGAGGTACCTACGGAGAAGGGTTCCGTGTTGCTGCTATGACCCAGTTGTACGGGGAGCGCTCTGAAAGCTATCCTTCAGGTATTGATGTTGTGGGTTGCGCAAGTGGTAAAGGTTACTGCGGATCACAACAATACAGAACACTATACGGTGGTAACCCAAATTTGAAGCCTGAACTTTCAGATCATTGGACTTATGGTATTGTTATGGCTCCATTGCCAGAACTGACCTTCTCTGCTGGATTTTGGCACACAGAATTTACAGATCTAATTTCAACTTCAAGCATTCAACGTGAATTTAATGCTGAGGCTAATGGAGACGTGAACTATGTAGTACGTTGCCCGGCTGGTGGTCGACCAGGCTGTCCAGATGGTGGTGTTGATTATATCTCACTTCAAGCTAATAACTTTGCAGGTGTTGAAGCAGAAGGTATTGATTTCAATGTTTCCTATATCTTGGATACAGAGAAATTTGGTCGATTTGACTTTGGAATTGATGGTGCAAAATACACCAAATACATCGTTCAAGCTTATCCTGAAAGCCCTAGAACTGAATATCAAGGTGAATTAGGTTACCCAGATCTTAGAATGAATACTCACATGTATTGGGGTAAAGGAGATTGGGGAGCAGCTCTAACGGGTTACTATATTGAAGGCCAATCTCAAGATATTGGTGGAACTATTTACGATGTAGGTAGCCACTTTGAAATGGGCTTACAAGTATCTTATTCGCTTCCATGGGGTGCATCAATTGTTGTTGGTGCTTCTAATATCTTAAATGAAGGACCTGAAGTTAATGCAGATGCATACGGTTGGTATCCGTTTGATTATAATCTTTATGATATGAGAGGCAGAATGACTTATATCAGATACAACCAAAGCCTATAATCAGTAATTTAACTGAATTAAAAAAGAGCGAGGTTTTTTAACTTCGCTCTTTTTTTATTTCTTCGGCTAATTTTTTTGCTTTATTGATTTGCTTTCTGCTCATGCGTTGCTTTAAATCGAGTAACAGCTTTTTGGCATAGCCTATGGTCATAATCTCGCTTGCTTGCTCGATTCTAGAGAGGTACTTACAATTGGGAATTGTCTGATCTAGATTTTCTCTCTCTTCTTTGTATGTCTTTTGAATCATCTTTAAGTCATTCTTGTCCATTTTATCAGCAACGACCAATAGCCAAGCATAAGCTTTAACCATATTCTTTTTGACACCTTTTGCATCTCTGTAAGATAAACCGACACCGACTTGTGATCTCGTATGATTCTCTAAAGCAGCTTGTTGATAATATGCAAAAGCTTTTTCATAGTCTTTTCTAACGCCAGTACCATACCTATAAAGCCTGGCAAGCCCATTGACTCCGTCCAAATTATTTTGCTCGGCGGCCTTCTCATACCAGACCTTGGCCTTTTTTGCACTCATGGGGATTACTTCGCCGTTCATATACATTTCGGCCATAACCACTTGTGCTTTACTATAACCCTGTTCCGCAGCATGATTCACCCAAAAAAAAGATTGCTTGTAATTTTTCCTAAAATCTCCGTGGGTAATTCCTGATAAAAGCATGCCCAGTGCTGTTTGAGCTTTAGGATCATTATTTTCAGCTTCAATAGCACAAGCTTCAATAGCATCGAGACATTGGTTTTCTTTTATGAGATTGATGCAAGATGATTGACTCTGATCAGCCAACAATTGGTTAGATGCAATAAAGATTGATAAATAGAAAAAGCGCCTTAAATAAATCATTTGGAAATACTATAGAATTTTGACTCTCTTCACTAGATCTTTTGTGATTTTTTAGATATGGTTCTTAACTTAAACATCCAATAAAATAGACGATATGAGAACAGCCATAGCCATATTAGCACTAATCGTTTCCTCTGCGTCCTTTGGAGCAGAAAAATACCCTGTAGAACATTTCTTTAAAGACGCAGCAATGATGTTTCCTGCTCTTTCTCCAGACGGACAATATTTAGCTGCAATGACACCCTTGAATATAAACAGAGAAACCGTATCTCGTTGCAAAAAGAAAACTAATAAGAATAAATCTAGATCCGGTGTTGTAGATTTCTGCGATGTCAGCAGAAGGAATATTATTGTTTTTAATTTAGGAGACCCTAATCCTAACTGTAAAAAAGGTATTATTTCAGAATGTGAGCGCATCAGGGTAACCCAATTAAGAAGTCAAAATGTGACCGGCTTTGTTTGGGTGAATAATAATAGAATCATGTTCCAGACTGGTGGAGATCAACTCAATGACATGACTGGCGCAATTGACTCCATTGGAATTTATGCTGTAAATAAAGACGGTACTGACCCCAAACAATTAGTTAAGCCTAGTGATGCGATAACAAATTCAAAAATCATTAGCACCATACCATTAAACTTATTGCCCTTTGATCCAGAGCATATTCTTGTTATACGAAATGATCGGAAAAGATACCAGTTTGATGTTTATAAAATGAATGTCTACACCGGCAAATTTAATCGTCAATTATTGCCGCCAGGACCAGTAGTTGGCTGGGGTTCTGATAATGACGGAACCATAAGATTAGCTGCTATGCAAGACGAAAACTCTCTGAATTATGAAACGCAAATTATGTACAGAGATGATGATGATTCTGAATGGAGAGAGATTGATCGTTTTGAAGGGTTTGGAAACGGATGGAGTGATATTGGTTTTACTGAAGATAACAGCAAACTATATGTTACCTCTAATCTAGGACAAGATACTTATACTATTAGCTTATTTGATCCTGAAACTGGAATGATGGAAGAGGTATTCGCTAATGAAGGCACTGATGTTACCTCGATTGGATTCACCCCAACAGGACAACCAATTACGGTGCTTTATAATGACATTGATACAAAGCCAAAAAGGCACTATCTCAATAAAGAATGGGAGCAAACCATAGAAGGTTTAAAAGCTGCTTTTGATGTGGATTATATTGGCATTGCCTCCATGAGTGAATACGCAGAGAAAATAGTTCTTACTATTTCCAGTGACACCAATCCGGGTGAATATTATTTATACGATACCACCAAGAACACCGTGACTTATCTAGGCTCAACAAGGCCATGGATTGACCCAAAAACAATGTCTCCTATGCAACCAGTTAGTTTTGAGGCTAGAGATGGTGAAACCATCTATGGATTTTTAACCGTTCCTTTAGACAGTGACGGTAAAAACCTTCCA
>PBPE01000077.1 GCA_002724585.1 Dehalococcoidia bacterium
CAATTGTCTTAACGACGGGTCTAATGGGCCTTAGTTTTCAATATATTCTTTGATTCTGACCGTAATTTATCCAACGTGATGATTCCGGACCATGTTCGCCCTACGCTCCCATCACGGTTTATAAAGACAGTGGTTGGCATTCCCAAAATTCTGTACGTTTCCATTATTGTAGGGTCCGAACTGTAGCCTGTTTCATAGGTTATACCTAGATCGCCAAGCAGTCGCTGGGCTTCCATTTTACTGCCTAAACCGGAGAACTGGCCCACATCGATGCCTATGATACGTACCTGATCGCCAATCTCGTTGTGGAGAGTCTCAAAGTCCGGCATCTCTGCCTTGCACGGAGGGCAAGACCCAGCCCAAAAGTTCAAAACTACAGGGTGGCCATTTAGTGTTGACCAGTATACTTCTTCTCCGGATCTCGATTTTGAGTTACCGTAACTTGTATAAGCGATCTGGGAACGATCACCGTTTGAGGAGGGAGTGAAAGAAGTGGAGTCACCATCTGAAGCAGAAGAGTGGGGTGAGTTACAAGAAACGAACCCGATCAGAGCAAAGCAAAATATCGACAGGATTAACCATTGGGGGACAGAATTTTTCATAATAGATAGCAACCTTCTTTAAAGTGTGGAATTGCTTCTTTTCATTTAAGAGTACCACAGAGATAATCAAACGATGCTAATCAGTTTAGTAACGTGTAAAATCTAACCGAAAAAGAGAGTCATGGAGGAATCATGCGAGTATTGTTGATCGCCACAAACCGGCATAACCGGTTGATGAGTCGTATGGATGCCAAACCGCTCCCTATCGGACTAGCTTACGTTTCCGCCTACATAGACAAAGAAAAGCATGAAGTCGAAACATTAGATCTCATGTTCTCAGCGGACGATTACCTTGAAACAGTATCTGAGAAAATCAACACCTTTGTCCCTGATGTAGTGGGCATTTCCATGCGAAACCTCAGCAATCATAGCTATCTTGACCCTCAATGGCAGCTCCCGATCACTCAGGCTGTGATAAATAAAATCAGGGAACTTAGTAAAGCAACTATTGTTTGCGGAGGTCCTGCTTTCAGCATACTCCCAACTGAATGTTTTGAATTTGTGCGACCCGATTATGGAATTGTCGGAGACGCTGGAGAAGCATTCTCGGATTTGATTGATCGTTTGGATATTGGTGAACCGTCTCCTGAGAGCTTGCCAGGGATTATTTATGATAACAATGGCACCACAATGAATTCGAATGACCGTTGCAGCTCGACCTTCGACCGATTGCCGGATCTTGGGAACCTAGACATGCAAAAATATGCTCACGCTGGGTTTGGGGTGGGTATATTGACAAAACTGGGCGGATTTTATTATCCAACAGCAGGTGCTAACTTAGCAGAAAATGAGCAACTATGGAGAATAATAAGACCCATTGATGAGGTAGTGGCCGAAGTCGTCAATATGAAATCTACATACCAGTTAAAGAAGGTATTCTTCATAGACAACTGTTTCAATGCACCGTTGCAGCATGCTAAAGACCTATGCGAAGCGCTGATCGATGCGAATGTTTCGATCCGGTGGAATACCTGTCTCGGCCCCTTCGGCTGTGACACAGAATTGCTTGCCCTTATGAAAGCTTCAGGTTGTGGTTTGGTATTAATGACATCTGCTGGAGGTGATGCCCACGACGGGGCGAATACACTAACCAATACTGCAGAGTTGCTTGAGACCTGCCGGATGTGTGAAGAGAACGGTTTGAACTACAGTATTTCGCAAAGGTTCGGCGGTCCCGGTGAGACGAAGACTTCCGTTGAAGAGAAGCTCTCTTTCCTGAAACAACTTAATCCTGCACTCGTTAATCTTCGAATCGGGCTGAGTTTGATGCCTGGGACTCTGGAAGCAACACTCGCCTTATCAGAGGGCCTAATAGCATCCGAATCCGATCTGATTAAGCCTACGTTTTACATAACTCCTCATCTACGAAATTGGCTACCAAACAAATTGTGCACGGAAGCAGACCAACACCCTAGGTGGAATGTGTTTTAACGTATGAATAGTCAACATCAGAACATAGCGGTATTACAGTCAGGTGGATGTACACCCGTTATAAACGAGAGTCTTTGGGCTGTTGTATCCGCCTCACGAACCAACTTTCCTACATCAGATGTATATGGAGTGCTAAGAGGGGTAGAGGGACTCATTTCTGGCAACGTATCCCGCCTTACAAACGTTTCAGAAGAGTCTTGGCAAAGAGTTCGCCATACACCTGGATCAGCACTTGGTTCTACACGCAAAAAGTTAAGCGATGCGGATATGGACCAGTTATTTGCCACTATAGAAATGTTGAAAGTAGGCTATTTGTTCTTGATTGGGGGAAACGACACTGCCGATACAACGGAGAAAATATCGAGAGCCGGTAAAATATCTGGAATCCCGTTGAACGTTATCCATATCCCCAAAACAATTGACAATGACCTCGTCGAGACTGACCACTCTCCCGGGTATGGAAGCGCGGCGCGCTTTATTGCATTGGCGACCATGGGATCAGGACAGGATGCTTTATCTATGGGAAATGCTTCGCCTATTACGGTGATCGAAGTAATGGGTCGAGACGCAGGATGGTTGGCGATGGCTTCAGGACTAGGGAAACGATCAGATCAAGACCCTCCCCATTTCATTGGCATACCGGAAGTTCCAATCGATCAAGCTTCGTTCATTGATGTGATGTCGTATGCTTACCGACAATTTGGCTATGCAGTTGCGGTCATATCAGAAAATTGTCGTGGACCCAAGGGTGTATTGGGCCCGAACGTTGAGCCGTTACTTGTAGATGAATTTGGGCATGGATATTACGAAAGCCCTGCGAAATATTTGAGTAAGCTTCTGTCCGAATCCCTGAATATCCGAGTCAGATATGAATATCCCGGAACGATCCAGAGGACATTCATTGAGAATATCTCTACCACTGACCGCAATGAAGCGCAAATGGTTGGTATATCCGCGAGCAAAGCTGCGCTAGAAGGAAGGACCGACTGCATGGTGACCCTTCTTAGGGACCCAGAGGCACCATATCGTTGTAAAACCGGACTAGTTTCTGTTGATCTGGTTGCCAATCGAGTTGCCACGGTTCCGGTTCAATATCGTATACCGGATACTAATTTACCGACAAAAAGTTTCAATAAGTACGCGGCTCCGCTTATTGGAGACAGTTTGCCTGATTTTTTCAGATTCTAATAATTAGGTTCGTTTAAATAGCAATATTATCTGATATACTCTGTCAACAATACGAGTAGAGGGTCCATGTCACTGGCAAATCAAAAGAAACTACTGATATCACATCTTTTGCGCAGGGCCGGCCTTGGAGCAACCCGCTGTGAGGTAGAACGTCTCTGCCAGGGTACCTATGAAGATGCTGTGGAAGAGTTACTACACCCCGAACGAAATCCGGATATGGATGACGATTTAATACGACGATATCATGTAGACCAAAACAGCTTGATGCTTATAGAAAGCTCTCAATCATATTGGCTTTATAAACTGATAAACACCCGAAGGCCTTTGGAAGAGAAGATCGCGTTGTTCTGGCATGGTTTATTCTCTACCGCATACGGAAAGCTCAACCACGCGAAGGCAGTTGCAAACCAAATCAATACGTTTAGGCAATTTGGGCTAGGGAACCTAAGGACCATACTTTTGGAGCTGTCCAGAGATCCCGCAATGCTCTTCTGGCTGGATAACAAAGATAATAAACTTGGGACACCGAATGAAAACTACGGTAGAGAATTGTTGGAGCTCTTCGCTCTCGGAATTGGGCAGTATACGGAAGAAGATGTAAAGAATTGCGCCTTAGCTTTTACAGGTTGGACGATCCGGAACGCTGAATATATGAGTAGGAGGGCTGAAAGAGATTCCATCTGGCCATACGGTCGCCTCGATTGGCAATTCGAATACATTCCGGAAAATCATGACGATGGCGTCAAAACATTTCTAGGCTACACCGGACGCTTTAATGGCGACGACATTTTGGATATTCTTTGCAGTTCCCCGACGACAGCACGCTTCATTAGTGAAAAACTATATGAATACTTCGTGGCGGACTCAATTGATCAGGCCACGGTCGACGAGTTCGCATCAGAATTCTTGAGATGCAACGGCGATATTAGGCAAGTCCTCAGAACGATATTCCATTCCACGGCATTCAAAGACATAGGTAATATGCGATCGAAAGTAATGAGTCCTATCGACCTAGTCGTCCAGACATGCAGAATATGCCAAAGTCATAGTTTTCCTGATTGGAACATTGTTCTAACAGCAATGGATGTTAACTTTATGGGCCAGGAGATATTGAATCCTCCAACAGTGGAAGGCTGGCATACCGGATCAGAGTGGATAGAAACAGGAAGTTTAGTAGAAAGGCTAAATGCTTCAGCAAAAGAGATAAGTAACAAGTCGCTCCCGGGCGTACAAGAAATTATAAGCCTAGTTCACTCTCATGGCCCTGTGGTTGCCCCCATGACGTTGGTGGATGTTTGTCTCGAGGCAATGGCACTCTACGACATGCCCACGTCAACCAAAGAGATGCTTGTAGGTTACGCTTCTAAATGGGGAAATCTCGCTTTTGATCGGGAGGACGCTATTCCCTGTTCAGAACAGCGAATAACTGAATTGTTACAAATGATTGTGTCTTGTCGAGAATACCAGATGTGCTAGCATGCTGGATTCCTCCAGTGTGGCTTGATATAGGGGAACATGGACGCTGTTTTAGAATACAGTCATACCATCGGATTCCTTTCTACTGAAGGAAGAGGGTTTAATAACCCAATCGACATGTGCATTGGCCCGGGTGGCTTATTGTATGTACTTAACAGAGCTGGACCGGAAGTAGGGATACGCTTGCCGTACAAGAGAGTAAGTGTATGTACTTCCGAAGGGGAATATATCCAAGAATTTGGTACTGGAGGGATAAAGCCCGGCGAATTTTGGTGGCCCAGCTCAATCGACTACACAACCTCTGGGGAGCTCGTCGTCAGTGACGAAGCCCTTAATCGTTTATCATTTTTTTCACCAGAGGGCCAATTTTTGCGATCTTTTGGAGAGAGTGGCGATGGCCCAGGACTGCTGAACCGGCCTTCATATGTTAAGTGCAGTAGCGAAGGCATATTGTATATTTCCGACAGTTTAAACCACCGCATTCAGAGATTTACACTTGCTGGGGAATACATTGATTCAGTGGTCGGAATTGGAGAACTCAACTTCCCTTGGGGGTTGGACTTAGTGGGATCAGATCTACTTGTCTGTGACTGGAGAGATGATTCAATAAAGATTTGGAACCAAGAGACGCAGACTAGAAGTGTTATTACGAGCGTTACGACGGGTTTGTTTCGCCCTTCACACTTAATTACTACGAACAGTGGGTACCGTGTGATATCAGACTGGGGGAACAATAGGGTCATTGTTCTCTTGGGGGATGAGCCGAGACAAATACTCCATGGAGAAGCAGAATCCTCTGAGTGGGCTAGTGAATACCTGCTGGCAAATCCTCAAGAAGCAGAAGCCCGAATGTTGGCTGACCTGGTGCCAACGCTATCTGGAAGACAAACTTCCCGACGAGAACGATCAGCCAGCATTGAGAGTTACTTCTGGGGGCCTACTGCTATTACATCGAACAAATCTGGACATATTTTTATCGTGGATAGCTGTCGCCACAGGCTCCAGGTTTATAAGGAGACCGGAGCGCCCAATCCGTGATTTGAGAATGCGTATCCATCTTATTCCTGATCTCACTAATTAGACAGGTAGTAGAGGTTCAGTGCGATCAGATAACAGGTTCGTGTCGAACGCGTTAATGGTCATCGCCAGCATAGAATATTGTCCAATTATCATAGTCAGTTCAATAAGTCCTTGAAGACCAAATTGCTCGAGAGCCATTTGATATGCACCTCGACTGGCGTAATGATTTTGAATCAGAGAACGGGCATAGTTGACGATTGCTTCTTCATCAGGTGGTAAGTCAAACAACTCTTCTTCCTCTCTAAGAGCGTCGACTGTATCATCATCGACCCCAGCTTCCCGTGCCGAACCAGCATGCGCATTCCAGATATGCTGGCAATCCATCTCACGGGCAGTCACTATCATCGCAAATTCTTGAGCCTTCTTCGGTAAAGCCGAATCGTCTCTAAGATAATTATTAAGAGCCGTATTTCGTTTAGAAAGTTCTGGCACGTGAGCCAGAACAGAGCCAGGACCGTGTGCGGGAGCAACTCCATTCTTAAATAACTCATCAAAGACCTCTGCCTGATGACTAGGAACGGTATCCCGGGTAGCTACTGGAATTCTCGCCATATTGGCCTCCTTAAATTTCGCGTTTAAATACTTGAAAGGGCCGACACCCCTTAAATTACTCTTAACGTAAACCAATGGAGTCACATATTACAATACGATGTGACAAATGGGTTATTGATATCGGTCTTTCCCAGTTTTCTGTTTGAACAATTCCCAGGTCGTGTCGTTGAATGGATAATACTTCCCGGGAGAACATTTCTCAACCTGTAATTGTGCTTTGATCACCTCCTCTACTTCTTCCCTTTCATGTGCAATTCTGATGACCTCGTCTACCATCGCCGCTGCAATCACCACAACTCCGTCATCGTCACCTATAATGGCATCTCCTGGCCTAACTAATACACCCCCACATTGTATCGCTTCATTAACCTCCCATGGCCAGAACTCCGCTGGTCCTTGCTTCGCGGTTGCAGCCGCAGAGTACACAGGAAACCCATATTCTTTCAAAGAATTGGTATCTCTCACGGCGCCATCCGTCACCAATCCTCCTACCTGTCGTTGGAATAACCTGTAGAACTTTATATCACCACCGATTGAACTGTATTGCCAACCCATAGCATCTATCACCAATACTTCCTTCGGGCCGCACAGCTCGAAGGCTACATATTCCGCAGACTGATCTCCTTTAGGTTTATCAGCCGCTAAATCTGGACGATGCGGGACAAATCGCAGAGTTACTGCCCTCCCTGCTAGCTTCTGTCCTGATTGTAGTGGCAAGGCACCCTCGATCATGCTCATCGGCCAGTTCTTTACCCAGAGTGCGTCAATCAACGTCTGAGTAGGGATCGCACCCAGAATGCGAAGTTTCTCGTCTGACACATGGTACTCCGGCATATAGGATCCTCCAGTGTTGTTAAATATCAATTCATTATATGATTGATTCAATTAGGAATATAGAGCCCGCACCCTGCAAGGGATTTTGGATATCTTAAGCCGACTTCCCTGTAAGTGAAGCATAGTATAATATTAGGGAGAGCAAGACTATCTCAGCTGACTAGCAATTCCAATACAGAACGGGAAGCCTCTGTCAGATTAGCACTTCGGAGGAGTATGCCTACAATTTCAATTATCGGCACAGGTCTAATGGGCACCTCGCTTGCGCTTGCCCTTAAACAATCGGCTCTACGGGACTTAAGTATTATTGGTACCGATTTGGAACAGAGTGCTCGTAGCGGAGCTCAAAAATCCGGAGCTTTTGATCGTATCGAAAATCGACTCGTACCAGCCGTGGAACAAGCAGAGATTGTGGTGTTAGCGACCCCGCTAATGGCAATGGAAGCGTTGTTTGAAGTGATCGGTCCGGTAGTGAGTGATGGCTGTGTCGTAACAGATGTTGGAAGTTCTAAAGCAATAGTACTGCAATGGGCCGAACAGTACCTACCTGATCGGGTCAATTTTGTCGCGGGACACCCGATGGCAGGTAGCGAAGCGTCGGGGCCATCGAATGCGGACGGACGTATGTTCTCCAATAAGGTCTACTGCGTCATCCCCAGCCGCAACGCAAGTGAGAGAGCAGTATCTGAGATAACGACTTTAGTAGAGGCAATTGGAGCGAAGCCTCTTTTTATCGGAGCGGAAGAGCACGACAGTTTTGTGGCTGCCGCAAGCCACCTACCGTTCATATTGTCAGTAGCGCTGGTAGGCTGTACTTCCAAAAGCCCCAACTGGCAAGAGATATCGTCCTTGGCTGCTTCCGGTTATCGCGATATAAGCAGGTTGGCGTCTGGAGACGTCACTATGCATAGGGACATCTGTCACAGTAACTCCGAACCTATAGTTGGCTGGATAGATGCCGCAATAAAGGAACTACAAGAATATCGAACTATACTGTCCGACCCAGGATCATTAGATTCAGGAACGCTAGAGAATGTATTCGAACACGCTAAGACCGCGCGGGGCCAGTGGATGGCAGGTAGCGTTCAACAAGAGAATCGTATATTGAGCCCCCAGACCGAAATGCCGACCTTTGGAGATGGAATGGCTCAAATGTTCTTCGGGCGGCAAGGTACTCGTCTGAGAAAACTAATGAGTGGCTGGGGAGACAGCAAAGAGAAAAAATGAACCCAATGTATACCGTGCCTAACTAAGTGATGTTTATATGACGGATATTCCAGAAGCCAATCCTGCTGTTCCGATTCTAGTGGTTATTTCAGGCCCTTCAGGTGTCGGGAAAGACACCGTTATTCATGAACTAAGGAAATTGGATAGACCTTGGCATTTCCCTGTCACCGCAACAACTCGTCTGCCTCGACCAGGGGAACAAGATGGTAAAGAGTATCACTTCTTAGCCAGAGATGAGTTCGAGAAAAAGATTCAGCGCTCAGAGTTTCTCGAATACGCGGAAGTATATGGCAATTTCTACGGTGTTCCCCGTTCGGAAATAAGGGATAACCTTAAAACGGGCAAGGACGTCGTATTGAAGATTGATGTGCAAGGAGCGGCGACTATTAAGAAACTCGTACCTGAGTCTGTCTTAATATTCCTGATTGCAGAATCGAAATCAGCTCTTATATCACGCTTGGCTAACCGTCAAACAGAAGAACTAGATGACCTTGAACGGCGAATCAGCACTGCTGAGACTGAACTCTCTAGGATCGCTGAATTTGATTATCGTGTAATAAATAGAGAGGGCGATATCCACGACGCAGCCAATACTATCGACTCAATTATATGCGCAGAGAAAGCACGCCTAATTCCTCGTATGGCTGAACTAATATGACAGAAACACGCGATCACGGAATCCAGAACAATGAACGAAGACCGCGTTTGCCCGAATGGCTTAAGGTTAGAATGCCTGGCGGACCTCGCTATATAGAACTACAACAAATGATGAGAGCCAAGCAGTTACATACTGTGTGTGAAGAAGCCCACTGCCCGAATATAGGCGAATGCTGGGAGCGAGGAACCGCAACATTTATGATACTAGGCGATATCTGTACCAGGGCCTGTAGATATTGCGCTGTAATAACCGGAAAACCTATCCAGGTAGATCAATTGGAACCAATCCGACTCGCACAAACCGCGAAGGACATGAACTTAGAATATTGCGTTATTACCTCTGTAAATAGGGATGACCTCGAGGACGGTGGCGCACGAGTATTCGCCCAATGCATAGAACGAGTGCACAATGCTCTTCCTACCTGTAAAGTAGAAGTACTTATACCAGATTTCAATGGCTCCGTAGAAGCCCTATCCACAGTCCTTGCTGCTAACCCTGATGTGTTAAATCACAACATTGAGTCTACCCGAAATATCTTCCGTCAAGTTAGACCTAGGGGGGATTATGACCAGTCCCTCGAGCTTCTAGCTAATGCCAAGAGATTGTCTCCCTCCATTCCTACAAAGTCTGGCATTATCGTCGGCATGGGAGAGGATATTGCTGAAGTTCTCGAAACTATGTCTGACTTACGCGCTGTCGACTGTGACTTGTTGACTATTGGTCAATATCTCAGGCCATCCCGACAACACATCCGGATGCATCGATTCTACACTCCCGAAGAGTTTGAATACTTAGGTGCCGAGGGTATGACTATGGGGTTTAAACATGTTGCGTCTGGCCCTCTTGTTCGTAGTTCATATCATGCCGACGAACAACACAGAAGTGCTACCATTCGACACGACTAACAACTACATCTAAGGATTAGTAACTACCGAGAGGATATGGGACGGATGAGGAAAGACATGTTTGGATTCTGGTGTTATTGCTTCGGATTGCAGCGCTGCCCAAGTAGCGGCCCCAAAGTCTATTCCAGCCAGTTCTGCACATTGTAAATCTGAATGTGAGTCTCCGATATACAGTACTGTTTTACGATCAAGTTCCAAGTTTTCGCAGGCTTCAAATAATCTACTAGGGGAAGGTTTGTATTCTCTTTCGGCATTCAAGAAAGACACAAACTGGAAATGGTCTTGGAGCCCAGTCCTCTTAAGTTCAGAGTATCCGAAAGGCTCTCTTTTGTCGGAAACTATAGCCATAATTATTCCGTGATCAGCTAGACCCTGAAGAGTTGTCTTGATCCCATCATATAAATGTCCCTTAAGCGGCATAATGACATCGTACATTCCCATGTACACTGGGAGTACACGTTCTATGGGTAAGTTCAAAACCCTTTCCAGATGAAGCAAGAATGGCACGCCATATTCTTGGGCGACAATTTCGGGTTTTGGTTGCAATACTTGCAGGATATCGGCGGTATATCTGAGTAGCCAGACATGAAGGTCCCAACTGTTCCATAGTGTCAAGTCCCAGTCAAATATGACGGCGTTTTTGCTCTTCACAATATACTCTCTGGCGGGCTGCTCCTAATCATTTGCCTCCGGTTGAACAGTCGTGCCTCTATTTGGAGATAATGATACGTCGAAGGAGAAAGTACTACCCATTTGGTCCAGCACCCCGGTGAACTTAATTGATGGCGACTCTACTAAATACTCGATTTGGTCCTGATGAATAATCTTGAAAGGCCTATCATGCCCAGGATAAATAATAGAGCTCTCAGATATAATGTCGCGAATACTTTGCCTTGCCTCCGACTCACTCCAAAATACCAAAGCCGGTGTACCCCGATACAATGCCCCAGCATCGGAAAATGCATCCCCTCCAATACAAACTGGCCCATTGTGAGTGTCAACCACGACACTGATGTGGCCTCGTGTATGCCCAGGCGTTTCAATAATCTTTACTCCGGGTTCCAATACAGTTTCGCCTTCAACTTCCACCACCTTCTGTGATGATAAAGTGTCGGAAAAATACCGGGCTGTAGCGTGATCACTTGGTCTTGGAGTTTTGGAGTATTCTAGTTCCTTGGCGTGTATCACAATTTCGGCACTGGGGAATAAATCGGTATTTTGTGAGTGATCCCAATGCGCGTGAGTGAGTATCACTCTACCAATGTCCTCTAAAGCCAGACCTAGATCTTCAAGTGCGTTCTTGAGAAGTACCCGCCTCCCAAAATGTGCAACATCGACAAGGGTTAGGACTTCACCTTCTATTAACGCGACAGTGGACAAACCGAGGCCGGTTTGGTCTGAATTGAAAGTGTACCCCGAGAGAACTATTTTAATTTCCGGCATGCTGTACTTCTCCAGGATGATGATAAAATTATACTAGCAGGTTCTAACCAGACTAGCGAGCAAAGCCAGTGGGAACGTCCGAAAACATAGTAATGCTAAATGGGCATTTCATCACAAATGAGGCGATAGAGTCTGTAGCTCGAGCTGTTGCCTTGTCGGACGGCAAAATCGTTGCAGTTGGGAATGAGTGCGACGTAAAGTCGTGGATATCAACGGACACGAGAGTCATAAATTGTCAGAACTTTGTAGTAATACCGGGTTTTATAGATGCACATATGCATCCATTCTCGCAAGCTAGAAACAAGAATAATGTCAATTGCGACCACTACCATGCCAGTTCCGTTAAGGAGATAATATCTCTACTCCGGGAACAAGCGAGCCACTCTTCGGCAAATGAATGGGTCATCGGATATGGCTACGACTATGATTACCTACCGTCTCATGAAATTTTAGATCGTAGACAGCTAGATTTGGCCTCTGTAAAGCATCCCATTAAGCTGATTCACAGATCGGGGCATATGACCATCATGAACAGCAAGGCATTGGAGTTTGCCAATATCAATTGCGACACGCCAGATCCTATCTCAGGAGTTATTGGTAGATATGATGGGTCGAATATTCCGAATGGCATTCTCATAGACTGCGAAGGTTTTATTAGAGATCGTCTGGGCCACACCATGAATCATCAGCAATTCTTCAAAGCAATGGCTTCAACTAATGAGTCGTTGGCCAAGCGAGGTATTACTTCTATTCAAGATGCTGGTTATACCAACAATAAAGCCCACTGGAATACTTTCGTAGAGTTAATTGAGGCGAATGTATGGACGTTGAAAACCACAATGATGGTTGGTTTGGATTCAATTGAGGATTTTAACTCTGAGGGATTAACATATGGTTCGTCACGGGATCTTCTACGTGTCGGACATGCAAAGATCATGTTGGGCAGCACAACGGGAAGTTTAATACCGAGCCAACAGGAGTTACATTATCAGGTAAGCAATAGCCATCAATTAGGCTTTCCAGTAGCTATTCACGCGGTAGAAGCGGAAGCTGTCGAAGTGGCAGCAGAGGTATTAACCGACTTGCATAAGGGAAGAAATATTCCATTTGATCATTACGATAGGATTGAGCACTGTTCGGAAGCCCCAAAAAAGATCATCGACAAAGTTGCTAATAGTCACGCCATGGTGGTTACTCAACCTGGATTCCTGTATTGGAGGCGGGAACAATATCGGGCAACGGTAGACCAAACGTTGCAACCTGACCTGTATCCTGTGCACGAATTGGCAAGGAAACGAATACCTTATGCGTTTAGTTCCGACGCACCGGTTATAGACCCTAATCCATGGTGTGGGATCGACGCAATCCTAAACGGAGCCCCACCATTCAATCGCGGCATATTGCCAACTAGTGCTCCCATATTTAATCGATTACAAGAGGCAATATACCCTTACACTATGGGCGGAGCATTTTCCGAAAATACTAACCATGAGAAAGGTTCTATAGCTCTTGGCAAAAAAGCCGACCTAGCCATCTTTCCATGGACTCCAGGGAAAGATCTACCTTCCCCAGAGTCACATTATTCAATCCTCACAATGAGAGATGGGGTGATTCTGCACGATGAATTAACTCTATAGATATTTCATTTTGTGCGTGACATGATGTATTCAGTCAATAAACTAAGAGCTTCCCTGGATGGGCCTCTCGGGAGTTCCAGTAAGTTCGACTGAGCAGTGTTGCAATAGTCTTTAATCACTCCGTAACAGAAGTCAATGGCGTCAGAATTCATGATCATTTCTAGTGCCAGTTTTAGCTGCTCCGGATCTCTAGAATCTGAAAACCACCTGCTGACTGCGTTATTGTCCGGATATTTCTCAAGAACCCTGATACTCGGTAACGTCAGAACACCATTAGCCAAATCGCTTCCTACAGGTTTCCCGATATGGGCGGAATCACCTTCAAAGTCCAATACGTCGTCCATAACTTGAAACGCCATCCCGATAGAATAGCCATAGGATCGCAAGTAGGCCACACTTCGTTCGGGCGCATCGCCGAGTATTGCTCCGGTTTCACCTGCGGTACAGAAAAGCGAAGCCGTCTTACGGTATATACGGTCCTCATAATCAGATCGAGCTTTTGTGGCGTCAAAACAACTGAAGAATTCGCTGATTTGCCCGCTCGCTAATTCCATAATGGTCTCGGAAAATCTTCTGATCACGCGAACATTTTCAGTTTCACACACCCACGTAGCCGAAGTAGCAAATACATAATCTCCGAATAGAACCGCGATATTATTACCCCACTCTTGACTAACTGTCGGTATACCACGACGGGTCTTCGCATCATCCACAGTATCATCATGGATAAGCGTCGCGATGTGTAATAATTCAATAGCAGAAGCCATTGTTACGGCCATATCTGATTCTTTCCCGTGAACAGACGAAGCAAGGAGTGTAACAGCAGGCCTAACGCGTTTTCCCCCACTATCGAGTACATGTTTTATTAATAACTCTAGATCAGGTAAAGAGTCATTCCGCAAACTTGCTA
>PBPE01000078.1 GCA_002724585.1 Dehalococcoidia bacterium
TATATCAGATCTAAGCAGACTATTACTGCACGATTCCAACAACCCAACATCATTTACCACGCTAGCCCAATCTCTCGGCATGTTAAGCCTATTGATAAATGATGCCCGCTCATTTCCCGAAAGACCGCAAGAAACAGATACTAACGGACCAAAACCCCTCTTATCCGGAGCACCAATACTATCCATTCTAGAGTCCGTGTTCGCCGGCCTACTGAACTCTAGGCATTCCATAACGGATTTAAGCAGGCCAGTGGCAGATAATCTCGACAGCACCAAATATTTTTTAATTTCTGAGAATATCCTTTCAAATTCATGACGCACCCTATCGCCACTCAGAAGATCAACACAATGAGATTGTACCGCTGAATTAAACAGTTCTTCCGTCCTTGAGTCCATTGTGAATCCGAATCTCTGCTCGTAACGGACAGCCCTGAACAATCGGGTCGGATCATCGATAAAACTACAATTATGAAGAACTCTGATGTTACCGATACGCAAATCATGCAAGCCATTGCAAAGATCCAAAATGGAAGGATCATCCTGCCACAACGGAAGAGCCAGAGCGTTGATAGTAAAATCCCGCCTCTGCAAGTCTTCGGACATGGGACCCATCCCCACAACCGGTAAATCTCCTGGATGAGGATATCTCTCAGTTCTAGCAGATGCTAGATCAACCTTCACATCGTTTAGAATCAATGTGGCTGTATGGAAACGGCTATGGCTAATGACATTAGCTCCCATCTTACTAGCAAGAGTGTTAGCCAAATCTACGGCATCACCTTCTACAGAAAAATCTAGATCAGTCACAGGGTAACCAAGCAATGCATCTCGAATAGCCCCGCCAACCAAGTACACGGGAAGGTTTTCCTCTATAGACCAGCGACGAAATTCTCGAAAAACCCACAAGTACGATCCTGTAAGACTTCTCTCTACAGATTCTGTTGGTTCTAGGATGTTATGAGGATCTTGCGTGACTGCCTCCTGAAGATCCATATTATAGCATGCTGAATCACAATCATTCTCAAGTGCAAATGAACCAAAACAAACTTGGACATGCTCACTTTATTGATGCTAAAATCCAATGAGTGGAGGCATAATTGAATCAGGAGGCTACATATGTCAGATTTCGAATTTACCACATTTTTTGACTTTCGTTGACCATTTGTATACAACGCAGCCGTGTGGCTGTCTAAAGTGGAAGCATCAATGGGCAAGAAAGTATCCATCGACTGGCAACCTTTCTCGCTTGTTCAAGCTAACAGTGACAAAGGCGACGATTTTAAATATTGGGAGCAACCTGAGGCTCTGGATGGTACCGACACAACATTGTTAGCCCATCGCGCCGGCCTTGCCGCTAAAAGACAGGGAGACAAAGCCTTTGATTCTTTCTTCATGGCACTACTGAAGCTTAGGCATGAAGAGAAACAAGACTTGATGGACCCTGAAGTTATAAATCAAGCAGTTGAGATAGCAGGAATAGATAAAGGTCAATTTAAGGAAGATCTACTTGACCCTAGCTTACTTGAACAGATCGGTGCTAGTCACACTAGAGCCGTTGAAGAGTATGGAGTATTTGGAGTTCCTACATATGTATCTCCATCTGGTAACGCCGCATTTGTAAAAATGTTCATACCACCAGATGAAGAAGCAGCTGCAATATATGAAACAATTAAGACGATGGTATCGGAACATAAGCACGTAGGAGAAATTAAAAGACCTCAGCCACCATGGCCACATGGAGTGATCTAGGACAACCAGTTGGACATTGATAAACTAGAAGAAATACTTGAAGTTAAATTCACAGATACGAGCCTGTTAGAACAATCACTGATACACAGATCAGCTCTTAATGAGAATGACGATTTAACTTTGGGTTCATACGAACGGTTAGAGTTCTTGGGAGACGCTGTACTAGATTTAGTAGTTTCCCAAGAGTTATATACCCGTTGCCTAGACCTTGACGAAGGCGGCTTATCAAAAGGCCGATCTAACTTGGTTAGAGGGTCTACCCTAGCAGTTATCGCCCAAGAACTAACCTTGGGTGAATTCCTAATACTAGGAAAAGGATACAGTGATAGTGGCGGTCGCACTACGGAATCCAATCTAGCTGCTGCTTATGAAGCTGTAGTTGCCGCGATTTATCTGGATCAAGGACTAAATTGTGCTAGAGATTTCATAATACGCACTTACGGTATACGACTAGACGATCTAACCTCGATAGGCACAGAGGCTAGCAACTATAAATCCCTGCTTCAAGAACATTATCAAGCTATTGGGCAAGCATCGCCAACATACACGGTGATATCCATAGAAGGGCCAGATCACGATCCTGTCTTTACTATTCAGGTCACAGTAGAAGAAACTACCATCGGCACCGGGTCTGGTACTAGGAAATCCGAAGCTGAACAAAACGCTGCGTCTGACGCCCTAAGAAAATTAAGTACTATGACGAGGATCTAGTCTTATGCTCAGCATATTCAAGCGCGACCCTAATAAAAACCGAAAGCAAACTATCGATGGAATAAAGCGAACCAAAGATAGTTGGTTTGGACAAATATTTGGCATGCTACGTAACAATAATTTTGACGAGGGTATATGGGATGAGCTTGAAGAAATACTAATATCAGCCGACGTGGGTGTCTCTACCTCAGCAGATATACTTGATGCGCTCAAATCAAGTCTCAAAACTACGCGTTCTGATGACCCAGATGCAACACTTAATCTACTAAAGAATATTCTGCACGACATACTCAAATCGTCATCAAATCCAAAACTGTGGTCCGAGGATCACATAATTAAGCCATACGTGATACTAATGATAGGCGTTAATGGAGTTGGAAAGACAACAAGCATTGCAAAGTTAGCACACTTCTTTGCAATGAATAACAAGAAAGTGATCTTAGGTGCAGCAGATACATCCCGAGCCGCAGCCGCAGAACAACTCATTGCCTTAGGACAAAAATTAAACTTAGACGTTATAAGTCACAATCAAGGATCCGATCCAGGAGCAGTTGCGTACGATTCATATCAGGCTGCAAAGGCTCGGGCGGCTGATGTTCTCATAATCGATACAGCCGGACGGCTACACAATAAATCCAACCTTATGGAAGAACTAAAAAAGATTAGTCGTGTTTTATCTCGACTCGATGAGACTGCCCCTCATCAGACTATACTAACTATAGACGCTACTACCGGTCACAACGGCCTAGAGCAGGCTAGAGCATTTAATGAAGCCATAGGTTGCACCGGTATATTTCTATCTAAACTCGATGGAACTGCTAGAGGCGGAATAATCCTAGCGATACACGACGAACTTAAAATACCAATATTATTTATTGGAACAGGTGAATCCATTGAGGATTTAGCTCCCTTTGAACCCATCGAGTTTGTAGATGAGTTGTTGTCCGCACCTGCATAAATCCAATATTCATGGGAGACTCTCAGTTAAAAATCTCAAATCAATGCCGGTAATTCAACTACATAACGAGAGAACAGATAGTATCACAATTCTATAATATGCTCGAACCAATAATATGGATCACTGCAATTGAACTCCTGGGATTGGCTGGCATCCCAATATCATTCAAGCTATTCTCTAGCCTGCCAGATAGGGGCTATACCCTAAACAAAGTGCTTACGCTTGTCCTGATTGGATACCTCTTTTGGATCATAAGCACAACGGGACTAACAACACCTTCTACATATGTAGCTGTAATATGCGTAGTCTTAATCACCGGCTTTTCTACCGTTATCCTCATCAATAATTTTAAAGAAATAAAGAATTACCTCATATCGGAATACCGAATAATCATACTAACCGAGATTATATTTTTAGCGCTAATCTGCGGGTGGATAGCAATAATATCCGGTAGCCCTAGCATAAATCACACCGAGAAACCTATGGATTTCGCTATCCTAAACGCCCTTATATACGCGACACAGTATCCTCCTGAAGACCCTTGGTTTTCAGGACACTCAATTAGCTATTACTATTTTGGTTACCTGATAATGGCAATAATTACCAAACTTACTGTCATCCCCAGTGAAATCTCCTATAACTTGGCAGTTGCCACAATACCAGCGTTAGCTGCGATATCTATATTCGGAATCTCTATTAATCTCTCTAGGATAGCAGGCGCGAGACTAGGTGTTGCAATAAGCATTGGACTCTTATCCATCCTAATATTGACCATGATAAGCAATTTAGCCGGACCTATTGAGTTTCTATATCAAAGAGGATTACTCAGTCAGGCAATGATTGAATGGATCAACATTAAAGGCCTAGACTGGCGTATTTCCAATAGCAGCGGATTCTTTCCAGAATCTGCGTGGTGGTGGTGGAGATCCACAAGGATTATCGATACCGTAGTCCACGGCACAAGCCTCGACTATACCATTACCGAGTTTCCCTTCTTTTCCTTTATATTAGGTGACCTTCACCCACATATGATGGCTATACCATTTTTTATATTATCCATAAGCATCGGACTAAATCTGTATTGTCATAAAACGCCTCTAAATCTGTCATGGATGAAAAAGAATCCTCTTTTAATAATCGGTATATGCGTGATTGTAGGGGCTCAAGGTTTCTTGAATTTCTGGGATCTACCAGTAATGCTGTTCATCATCTCTCTAGTAATCCTAGTACACAATCTACATATTCGTTTAGAAAGTAGCACGTCAAGAAGCGTAGCTATAGATTCTCTGATATTAGCTTTCCTGATCATTCTCGGTTCAATATTTTTGTATATACCGTTTTATTCGGACCTGAATGCTCAAATAATGGGTATACAGCCAGTCATTGAGTACAGGTCACGACCAATACTATTCTTTTTAGCTACTGGTCTGCCGCTGTTACTCGTCCTATCATTCTTCATTATGTACATTTCGAAACACCTGAGACACCAGGGCCAGTCTTGGATATTATATGCAGCCCTCTGTGTCTCATTCTCGCTTTTTCCCTTAATTGCACATTGTCTCTTCACCATGGTCTTATACGACGGCACATTGGCACTCAAGCTAATATCGGGTTCCTCATTGCTAGCTCTCTTCCTACTGAGTTTATCTGGAGCGTCATTGTTTATATGCCTCAGGTCTAATGATGAAACGCCCACAACATTCAATTTCTTACTCGTTGCCACGGCATTATATTTACTAGCAGGATCTGAACTCTTTTATATTGCTGATTTGTTCGGCACCCGAATGAATACAGTTTTTAAGTTACATTACCAATCTTGGATACTCTTGTCCGTAGCCGGTAGTTATGGAATCCTATATGTTTCCAGGTCTTTAATCGGCAAATATAAGCCCAATAACAT
The DNA here is from genome assembly GCA_002724585.1 of Dehalococcoidia bacterium. Taxonomy (GTDB): domain Bacteria; phylum Chloroflexota; class Dehalococcoidia; order Lucifugimonadales; family UBA3495; genus UBA3495. Next base: position 5,319 of record PBPE01000078.1, read on the forward strand.
AATGCTATATTCTTGGATAGCCTCAGTTGGTGTATTGATAGTATTCAGTTGCTACCAACCCATAGGAACCATAATCGAACGCTCTGGAATAAATGGTACAGGATCATATCGCAGTATAGATGGCACCAAATTTTTACGGCAAGACAAATTGTCCGAGTACAATGCTATAGAGTGGTTGAAAGCTCACGGTAGCGGGGCACGGATCGTTGAGGCAGTCGGAAGTGATTACTCTGACAGCAGTAGAATTTCCTCATTTACAGGATTACCAACCATACTTGGTTGGGTAGGCCACGAGCAACAGTGGGGCAGAAGTTATTCCGATATCACACTCCGATCGCAACACATAAATCTGATCTACAATAGCAATGAGCCAAACACTATCGAGCCCATTCTCAGGTCGTATGGCATTAAATATATTATAAGTGGGCCAAGAGAACGCAAGTCGTACGGAGAAAACAACTTGTCATCATTCCCAAATATTCTAGATGAAGTCTTCTCAGATAGTGGATTTATTATTTACGAATTTAATCCGCTGACTCATGATAATCATGAATAAATCTTCTTAAATACGTAATCTACTCATTATTATGAAGAACACTAAAATCCGGTCCAAAAACACAAGTAATATTTTATTCCACATCTGCTTCGTGTCACTATTGTGCCTAGCACTATCATTACGACTCTGGGATTTAGAACTTAGAGTCATGCATTATGACGAAGCAATACACCTATATTACGCGTGGAAGCTATTTTCAGAAGGTGTATATATACATTCACCTTGGATGCATGGCCCGTTTCAAATAGAGATATCTGCCTTGATATTTAAATTGTTGGGAGATTCAGATTTCACGGGTCGTCTGGCATACGTATTTTTCGGAACTGCTCTGGTAGCTCTACCGTATTTCTTGAGATCGTATTGGGGGAGCTTACCTTCATTTATGGTTTCTATATTTTTGACCATATCCCCGAGTCTTTGGTATTTCAGCCGGTTCGGTAGAAACGATATTATCGTCGCATTTTGGGCCACATCGCTGTTCATAATATTTTGGAATTACAGCAATGCTAATCGAGCTAAATACCTTTACCTAGCTTCGGCCATAATGGCACTACTATTTTCCACAAAGGAAACATCTTTTTTTATAACCTTAATTTTTCTGGCGTTTGGATTCGTCCTAGGAATAAATCAGTTAGCGCCATTGATATTTCGAAGATTTCGTCTACGCGACATCACAGGGTCTGCTGGGTTTTTCATATTACTGCTGACATTAACTTTACCTCAATGGGCGCCTTTGTCGGGATTATTCCAATCCATTCTTGGAGTATATGTAGTAAACCCAGACGGAGTAGTCTCTGGATTAGTTGGAGCCCCTCTCTGGGCACCTCCGTTGGTGGATTTTCCTTTATACGGTTCAAGCATATGGGTTTATGGTGCTTTAATTCTCTGTATGATAAGTGCGCTTTCTCTCAGCTGTGCCAAAAGGCCTATAAAGTTAGGCCACATTCTCAATACAATACTAGTGTGTGGGGCTTCTACATCCTGTGGGTACGTGCTAGCACAGGCTATCAGCAAATTTATTCATAGCGATTCATCTCTAATAACGTCAATAATGTTTATATTTTTCTCCTGTCTTGCAGTAGGTTACTGTAGATTTAGCATTGGCCTTTCTCGGAAACACGTCCTGTTACTCATACTCATACCAATAGCCTTCATGCTGTTGATTTCGTCATTATTTACACACTGGTTAAACCCAGAGCTTTTAGCAGTACACTTATTACCCTCGGAAGTACAGACAGGCGACGTTTCACTAGGGGTACCAATTAATTTTCTAGTAGCTTCAAGCCTAATCCTTAGCCTTCTATTGGCATCGATAGTTATAGGCATCATTTGGAAAGGTGTGGAGTGGATATATTGCGCGTTAATTTTTTACTCTATTTGGATACTGACTCATACAACTTTGCTCACCAACCCAACTGGCATATTTACCGGGGGATGGCAAGGATTAGGATATTGGATAGCTCAACAAGAAGTAGCTAGGGGTAACCAACCTTGGTACTACTACATACTCGGCTTATCTGTGTATGAATTCATGTTGCTAATCCTTGGTATCATTGGATGCAGTTATTTCCTAAAAAGAGGCCATATACTAGGAATAACGTTGAGCACCTGGGCAGTCCTATCAGTAGTAGCCTATACAATAGCTAGTGAGAAAATGCCATGGCTACTAGTAAATCTGGCTCTACCATTAGCGTTCGTCAGCGGCTATTACATTTCTTTGGTAATCACGGATATTCAATGGAAAAAAATCCACTTCGAATCGCTAATCTGTCTTTGTTTAACCCCTCTAATAATATTATTACTAGGTTTTATAATATTTGTTTCGCAATCTATCCTTTCCGTAATTATCGCAATAAGTCTTACCGCTATTATGCTATTAATGTTTGCTTTTTGCGCCCGCTATTCAAGAGAACTTAGAATACGCAGCTTGATTTCCATTGGACTTTTTGTAACACTCTTCATCGCCACCGTATTTACCAGTATTAGAACGGTTTATTACGTAGACGACAATTATCCAGAACTCTTAGTTTATGCCCAAGGAAGCCAGGACCTTAAACATTCATTGATAGAAATATCACATTTGGTAGATAAGAATTTCGTTGATGACAACTCTATGTCAGTCGATTACGACATGTGGTTCCCTATCCAATGGTATCTTCGACATATCACCGATACTAATGCTTTAAATTTTGAGTGTTTTAAGACAGAGGACTCCAAAGGATGGAATGACTCATGTATAGATCCAAACGCAAATGAAATAAACAGCTTAACTCTCATAACTGATCCCAACCGGATCGCTAATGTAGATAATCTTGATGGTTTACACGAAAGCGAACTGTTTCGTAACTTGTTATGGTTTCCTGAAATTTATAGACGTCCAGGCGAAAATCGTCAAAGCACTCCCATAATAAATGAGATGACTAGAGATTTTTCATTTTTTATTGACTCAGCCAAAGACATAAGCAAATGGAGATCTGCAGGAGATTATTTTTTGTACCGCAAACTTGGATCCGATTGGTATTATTCGGGCTACTATGAATATTCACCCAAATAGTATTTGTATCTTAAAAATGTGTTCATTATTCATCACTAGAGGTATCGTTGTTCAACTTTAAACGCTTAAGATTTTGGCTAGGTATAGCGATAAGCCTTTTGTTCTTGGTAATACTCATATGGTCCATAGACTTACGGTATACCATCTCCGAACTGAAGTCGGCCAATTACATATATGTCATACCTGCAATAGCACTGTATTTTGTATCTGTGTATTTCAGGTCCATACGATGGAAAATATTGCTATCACATATGAAAGACATTCCAGTGAAACGGATCTTTCCTGTAGTAGTGATAGGATACATGGCAAATAATCTATTACCAGTGAGACTCGGAGAATTGGTAAGGGCCTATTACCTTGCTCGTCGGGAGTCAGTTACTGGAGCATCAAGCTTAGCATCTATCGCCGTAGAAAGAGTATATGATGGACTGACCCTTTTATCCTTCTGCATAGTGGCCACACCGTTACTCATAAGTTTCGGAGCATTTAAATCGGTTAATTCAACTAGCAACACCAGCGCTATCATATTCGCTTTTATCACAATTTCAATGTTTGTCGGAGCACTACTAACATTAACATTTATGTCATCGTACAAGTTCATGCGCTTTAGGATTACATTAATAAAACTATTCCCATCGCGGATAGAATCTCGGATCAATTCCCTTCTAGAACAATTCTTAGATGGCTTGGCAAGTTTAAGAACTCTGAAGAGTCAAACAATTATCCTAATATTCTCAATACCAGTGTGGTTGTCAGAATGTGGCGTTTATCTTCTGGTCGGATACAGTTTCGAAATCCATACTTACTTCCCCTCACCAATAATATTTGTCTTGGCTATAATATTAGTGACCGCAACTTCGAACCTTATAACCGCTATCCCCTCCAGTGTTGGAGGTATTGGACCATTTGAGGTAGTAGCACAACAAACATTAGTTGTATTAGGGCTAAATGCATCCCTAGCAGCTGCGTATGCCGGCTTCATACATATCATAGCCCTCTGGCTCCCCGTAAACATACTGGGAATTATATTGCTTTGGAAACACAACACGTCAATGAAAACTCTAGTGAACTTAACAACTCCCCACACAGACTCCGCAGACACATGCCAACTTAGTTATGCCGAGCAAATAACAGGAGAAAAGCAATGCAAATAGGCATAATTGGAGCAGGTATCGCAGGTCTTACATGCGCATATGAACTATGCAAAAAGGGCCACACAGTAGATATTTATGAGACTGCTCCATTTATTGGCGGACAAGCATCGACATTTTCTGTACGAGGATCGTTACTGGAGCGCGGGTATCACCATCTGTTTCTCAGTGATACATATATAGCCGACCTGATCGAAGAACTAGGGTTATCGAATCAATTAAAGTGGTTCGAATCATCGGTTGGTCTATATTACGGTGGGCACATCTGGAAATTCTCAACACCAATTGACCTCCTAAAATTTAAACCTCTACCGTTTCTTGACAGAATACGTCTCGGCGTATGGACCCTCATTCTTCAAAGAACGAAAACCTGGAATAAATTCGAGGAAATCACAGCTCAGGACTGGATAATACGTCATATGGGCATACGATCCTATCGAGTTATTTGGGAACCTTTACTACGCGGAAAATTTGGAGATTATTTCAATAAAATTAGCATGACATGGGTGTGGGGGAAAATTTATTTGAGGGTGGCTTCTCGGAAAAAGAATGGTCAAAAGGAACTTCTGGGCTACCCTATGGGTAGTTTTGAGGAGATAATTAGCACTTTATCAGACCGAATAACATCCTCAGGTGGAAACATACACACAAATACAACAGTAGAAAAAATTATCTCCCAAGATAATAGTCTAACTGGATTACAAATTAGGTACAGAACTGGCGAATCCTATACTAGAAAATACGATAAAGTAGTCAGTACTACCCCTTCATACGTCTTACCCTTTCTTGCGGAAGAATTGCCTCAGAAATATATAAATATATTAAACACTACGAGTTACCTATCCGCTGTATTATTAATCCTAGTACTTGAGAAGCCTCTTTCCGATATATATTGGCTTAACATTGCAGATAGAACAATTCCATTCGTAGGGATCATAGAACACACTAATATGATAGATAATTCGCTCTACGGTAATAAACATATAGTGTATATAACTAATTATGTTACTAAGGACAGTGACATATATTTATCAGGAGGGTCAGAGTTACTAAAAACTTTCATACCGCATCTTAAAACGATAAATCCCGACTTCGAGGAATCATGGATAGTCGAATACTACCATCATAAAATAGACGCTGCTCAGCCCATAGTAGAGACAAATTATAGTAGCCAAATACCTGACCATAAAACACCAATCAAGGGCTTATACCTAGGGAACACATCTCAGATATACCCGGAAGACCGAGGCACCAATTACTCAGTAAGGCTAGGGAAACACTTATCAGACATAATTAACGAATGACAAATCAACCATCACTAGCTCGACAAGTGTTTTCAAAAGACAATTAAACTAGTAAACTTGTAGTATCACAAAGATCGTTAAAGGGTCGCACAATTGGGGAGTGGCACGTGGAGATAAACAAAAAGTCATCCAAAAGTAATAGACAAACGCGACGGCGATTCCTAGGTCAGCTAGGCATCGGGGTAATCGGTATCGCAACGTTGTCTTCAGGATTATTAAGTTTCGCGAGACA
>PBPE01000079.1 GCA_002724585.1 Dehalococcoidia bacterium
AGTTTGATTCTGGTTTCCCACTCGGGGATGTATGTTGCTTCGATTGTTTCTTGTTGTGCACTCATCTTCATTTCCTTTTTTTGGTGACGATAGTTATTGGTTTGCCGCTATCGTCGGTGGTAAAGGTGGCAAACTCACCTAGTGATTCGTTGAATGGAATCTCCACTCCGTCTTGATTGGTGAAGTGGCGATTCTTGAATGGGTTGTAGGACAACAGGTCACCGTTGATTAAGGTGGATAAAACGCCAGCAGAGTCTACGCTTGCGGGCGCGCTATCTATCATCTCGCCCGTAATCCATGCGCAGACATGTCGCTTGCCTTTGGTTTGGCAGTCGTCGTACTTGCCTTGTGCTATCTTTGCTTGCGGGTTAGTGATGACAATGTTGTCGGTGAATTCAGGCATGACTCTACCTGTCTTCGTATTGGTGACGGAGTATCCGCCCTTGTGTAGATTCCAATGCACTTTAACTTTCATAGTGTGTACACCTCATTGCCATCGATGTCCTTGCCATTGAGGAAGTACATTCGGTCAAACTTTCTATCGGTTAGGACGGCTTCAACCTGTCGGTCATTACCGTAGGCATCGCCATCATCAAGACTGATAAAGTCATTCGACTTGTGCGGGTTGAAGTGGACGTTGTGAGTGACTACGCATGGGTCAGCATCGTGCATGTCGAAGACATCTCCGATGGCATAAGCGTAGACTTCACGGTGACCGTTGACGATGCGTTGACGGGTGCTCTCCGCACCAACGTAGAAAGAGGCATTGTCTAGGGTGATGGCATCAACATGCTCAATGACCTTGTCCTTACGAAACCCATTGCGAGTCTCCTTGACAGAGGCCACAGACCACTTGCCTGTGTTGAGGTTCTTGTAAACCGCTACTTTCATCTTCATTTCCTTTTTGTGCTTTCGCGTGACAGATTATAACCCATAATTATCTTTGTTTAAAACCCTAGTTTTCGGGGAGTTTCAGGGGGGTTTCGAGGTTGGAGTCTGCCCCGCCCCCACGGGGGAGAAAGGGAAGGTGTTCTTTTTTCTTTCTGCTTGCGGCCTTGCTCGACCTATATGCTTGCGGCCTTGCGCGTATATATATATCTGAACTGGTTTGAACTGGTTTGAACTGGTTTGCTTGCGGCCTTCATCGGCAACTGCGGATTGCGGTGCAGGCCCCATGCGCGGCAGGGCCTGAGGCAGGCCCCATGCTTGCGGCCTTGCGCTTTATATATGGGCGGGGGTGAGAGCTCACGCACTTGCGGCCTTGCACCCTGGTATCCTGGTGCGGGTGTTGTTGGTGCGGGTGAGAGCTCATGGTTGACCAGGTGCTGGCCAGGTGTTTCCGGAATGAGCTTTGATCCGGCCTCATCTAGGATCGGCGGCGCGCTGGCGAAAAAAAACGACCGCGTCATGCGGTCGTTATCTTTTGAAGTTTGTTGTAGCGGATGGTGACTTTTAACCCATCTCGAATTGAGCATGGCTTGCCATCGTAGGGATTAGACAAGTCAGCAATAATAAAATCTTTGCCATCTTTCCAATCTTTCTTGGCGGCAGCTGCGCTTTTGTAGTCGCGTCCGTATGCTGGGATTACTGTAGTCATGATGATTACTCCTTTCTTTAGTGTGCGTGATAGCTAACGTTTTGAACTGATTTATCCCAACATGCGCGACAATCTTTGCACTCGTTGTCTTGTTTGGGTGCTGGGCATATGTGAGAGTTGACTGGTATGGTTTTAGCGTGAACGGTTGACGTGTTCGCGAATCTTTTAGGAGCGCGACCGTCTATCATTGGCGCAGATACTCGGACTACTAGATTATCCGGTATTTTTCCTTTGTGGCTTGCGACTATCTTAGCTTCGCGTGTTGGCAACCAATGCTGACAATCGGGTGTTAGCTTTGCCACGTCTATTATTTTTTGGAAATGTTCGGCGCTTTGAATGTCGCCGCTGTCGTGCCATCTAAATAACTTTGCTTTGTTAATGGCGCGTGCCATGTTCGCAGTCCAGTCCTTGCTTTTAATTGTTTCCAATCGTCTAGCTTGTGCGGCCTTAACTACCGGCATGACATACATGCCGCGGTCATAGGCGTAACAATTCTCACATGTCGAACCTTTAACCTTTCGAAGTTTGCCTCCTACCTTGCACGCTTGCGCAGGTAGGCCATAAGATTTGCTTGGCATCTTTGAGGCGTTAGATAAACCGCCTACTAATTGCCTTGCTTCCGATACTTTCATTGTGCTTTCCTTTTTTGTCGAGTGATTATTATATCAATATCCTGGGGCAAAGTGAAACGCGACAGCATTACATATATATAGATGAATACTTGCGGCCTTACTCGCTATATATATCGGCGGCGCTTGCGGCCTTACTCGCTTGCGGCCTTACGCTCTATATATATTGGTGGGTGTTAGCCTGGTATGCAGCTGCGCTGATCCTACGATCGCAGGCGCGCTGGCGAGCCAGAGCTCCAGGCTTTAAGCCTGGAACCCAGGGCCATGGTCGATCGCAGTGTTAGCATGCTCCGCACCCTCTGCAGCGCGGATAATCATATGGTCGAGCATCCCATTGTGTTCCTGCTTCTTCACTTTCAGCAGTGAGCCCACACCAGGCGCACCAATAACCGATATCCCCATTTTCATACGCTTCCTCATTGATTCGGTTACATTCCGCGATTACTTCGGGATGCCATACGTTTAACTGTCGGTTATCTCCAGCTGTGTAATTATCACGCGCCCATTGTTGAAATGGTTTCTTTTCTGCTTCTGTTAATTCCCTAAACATTTTATCTCCTTTTTAAATTTGGCAGGGGCGGAGGGATTTGAACCCCCACCAATGGATTTGGAGTCCACCATGCTGCCATTACACCACGCCCCTATTGTTTACTCCGCTTCTTCAAGTTTGAAGGATAAACATTTCATTGTTACCTTCGGTTTAATCCAATTTTGTGAACCATTTTCCCACGTTATCTGATACTCGTTATATTCTCGCGTATCACCTTCAATAGATGCGCATTCGTACAAGAATGATTCGAGAGTGGTGCGGTCGTATGGGTAATCTTCGAGGTCGCCATGGCAAACAATATGCGAATCGAGCGCGATGTTATCTTGTGCCGCAATAGTGACCGAGTAATCGATTCCGTTTACGTTAACGTCCCATTTGTGCAATTCAACTGGGCCGTCATAATCATTAACGTCTAACATTTTCTTTTTTCCTTTTTGTTTGAATGTGGGGCGCGTTGCCGCGCCCCGATTCGTTTAAACTGTAATTGTAAGTTGCGGGAATTTCCTGCGAAAATGTGCAGCTCTGGGTTTTGTTTCTGCTGCTACTGCGCTTATCGAGCCGCCCCAGTCTTTGAATGTAAACGTGGCATTTTTCTCGCCATCTTTTTGCAAAATTGTAATCCCACTATCCGGCCTAGCGATATGTATTCCGTCTTTAGTCGTGATTCTTTTAAAGCAATGCGATTTGGTGTAATCGTAATTTTCGCGAAGTTTAGATTTCAAAGCGTTTAATACTCTAAAGTCTTCGTTTGTATCCATTAACTTTTGCTCTAACTCTATAATTTCAGTAGTTAGATTAGTCGCGAATTGTTGCGTTATTATTTTTGGCATTGTTGCGTTTCCTTTTATTAATTTGTTTTTGTCTTTTAAAAAGACAATGCTATTTTCGCATGATTTTAATCAAAACGTCAAGCATTAATGAAACGATATAGCAAAGATAAATAAATAAATTTAATGGGGTCAAGTCTAGAATCGAATCGTCTAGGTTCCCTAGGGTCAAGTCTCGAATTTCTGACAGGCCCTTTTCTCGCAGGGCGACCCCCCCTTGAGCAGTTGAGATGACAATGTCATATATAATATCATTCACCGCATACGATCCTGTGGAAAAACCATTTGAGCAGCCTTGCCCATATTCCCGAGTCGGACATGAAAGAAATCCTGATGCTGAAGGATCGTCTGGCTACGCTGGAAACAAAGGATGCTTGCCGGGACTCCTTTATGGACTACGTCCGGTATATCTGGGATGGGTTCATTGAGGGAGAGCATCATCGTTTAATCGCGGATAAGCTCACAGAAGTGGCACAGGGAAAATGTAAACGCCTGATTGTCAACATGCCTCCGCGTCATACCAAGTCCGAATTCGCGTCTGTCTACTTCCCTTCGTGGATGATGGGCTTAAAACCTGACATGAAGATCATGCAGACCACGCACACTGCAGACCTGTCTATCCGGTTTGGCCGTAAGGTCAGGAACCTGATGGATACCCAGGAATATAAACGGATGTTTGATAATGTTTCTTTGGCGGCTGACTCAAAATCTGCCGGACGTTGGGAAACATCGCAGGGAGGGGAGTATTTCGCAGCGGGTGTTGGCGGAGCCATCACGGGGCGGGGTGCTGATTTACTGATTATTGATGATCCGCACTCGGAACAGGACGCATTGTCCCTGAGTGCCATGGAGGGGGCTTATGAGTGGTATACCTCCGGTCCAAGGCAGCGTTTACAGCCTGGTGGGGCGATTGTCATCGTTATGACACGGTGGTCTACCATTGATTTGACCGGCAGATTGCTCAATCGTCAGGCTGAAGACCACGCAGATAACTGGGAAGTCATCGAATTACCCGCGATTTTCGAGGATTCCGGCAATGTTCTCTGGCCGGAGTTCTGGAAGAAGGAAGAACTGGAGTCGGTCAAGGCTTCGATTCCGGTGATGAAGTGGAATGCCCAGTACCAGCAGAACCCGACTTCGGAAGAAGGGGCGATTATCAAGCGGGAATGGTGGAATATCTGGACTAAAGATTCCCCTCCTGCCTGTCATTATGTGATCCAGTCCTATGATACGGCCTTTTCCAAGAAAGAATCGGCGGATTACAGTGCCATTACGACCTGGGGCGTGTTTGATCCCGGTGACGGTATGGCAGATGCGATTATTCTTCTGAATGCGGAACGTGGCCGGTGGGACTTCCCTGAGTTAAAAGCGGTAGCCCATGACGCATATCGGGAATATAACCCTGATATGGTCCTGATTGAGTCCCAGGCGAGTGGTACACCCCTGACACAGGAACTTCGGATGATGGGGATTCCTGTTGTTAACTATCGGCCAAGCCGTGGTAACGATAAGATGACCCGTGTGCATTCAGCCAGCCCTGTTTTCGAGTCGGGACTCGTATGGGCTCCTGATTATTTATTTGCCGAAGAGGTCATTGAAGAGTGTGCATCTTTCCCTTTCGGTGAGTACGATGATTATGTAGACTCTATGACACAGGCTATACTAAGATTTAGACAGGGAAACTTTATTACGCTTCATTCTGACGAGGTTGAAGAAGAAGTTTACCGAAAACGCATTGCGTATTATTAACCAGTAACTGGAAAAAATTATGCCATATCAATCAAAAGAAGCACTTGAAAAAGTTAAAGAGGGAAAAGAACTTTCCTTGTTTAAAAAAAGAGGCTCTGCTAATCCAAAAGCCAATCGAACAAAATCGACAGCCGAATCAACAAAAAGCAAAAGAGCCCCAACTAAAGATCGAAAAACCCTTTCTGAAATTTTGCCAAAAGGTGAATCAACCAGCCCAAGGTCTAATCGAAAAAAATCAACAGCAGAAAAAACAAAAAGCAAAAGAGCCCCAACTGAAAATCGCAAGACTCTTTCTGAAATTTTGCCAGAGGGCAAAGGTAATCAGAATCCTCGAGGGCGTAGCAGCAAAAATACAGAAAGCAACCAGAAAAAAGAAAATCAGGTAGATGCTTTAACCAAAAAACTCAAAGAAAAAGAAAAAGAAAAAAGAAGAAAGAGTGCTAAAGCTGATTATGAAAAAGGCATGAAAGCTAGAAAGGAAAGAGATGCTAAAAGAAAGTCTGAAAAAAAGTCTGAAAAAAAGCCTGAAAAAAAGGTAACTGTATCTGTAAGAACAAACGTAGATGATGCAGTAAAAGATGCTGCTTCTACCCTTAAAAAAGATAAGCCTAAAAAGCGAAAGAAATTATTTAAAAGATTTCGTCCGTTCAAAGGAAAGATTGCCAAAGCTTTGTTGGGTGAAGACGAAGCATTTGGTGGCGACAAAGGTGCTATAGACTTTGTTCGTCCTAAAAAGAAAGCTGGCGGCGGCCATGTTAAAGGTAAAGTTGCAGGCTACAAAGACGGCGGTATGGCCAAGAAGCAGGGTTACAACGATCGGCTTGATGAGTCCCTGGGTGAGCGTAGGGGTAAGGAAAGCACCAAGTCCCAGAGCTTTAAGTCACGCCGCGATGAAAGCCGTGGTGCAAGGAAGCCCAGAACCCCCGAAAGCGCAGGCGTAGCCAAGCGCGGCTGGGGCGCGGTAATGAAGTAACCGCCATGGCAAAGAACTGGATACAGGGTGCCATCAAGAAACCGGGTGCGCTGCGCAAACAGCTTGGCGTTAAGAAAGGGGATAAGATCCCCAAAGCCAAGCTTGATAAGGCGGCGAAAGCACCCGGCAAGCTGGGGCAACGAGCCCGTCTGGCGAAAACTTTAGGGACTTTTAAAGGGCCAAAGAAAATGCGCAACGGCGGCATGGTGACTAAATGGGAATCTAGGTGGAGGTAGAGTTATGGCAATAGCTAAAGCAGTACTTGCAATTTTAAAAAATTCTGGGAAAGCCGGGGAAAGAGTTAAAAAATTCTTAAACGAAGGCAAGATAGAAGTTGAAGATTTTGCTGTTAATACTCTTCTGAAAAAGGATAAGAGATCAATTAACGAAATCATCAAAGAAGACGGAGAAGCAGGTGTTAAAAAGCTTGATTCTTTAATTCGAGAAAAAATTACTACAAGACCACCTGCTGCAACTAAATTTCAAGATGTCCCTATGGATGCTGAATTCATCAGCAAAGGGAAAAAAATGAAAAAAACAGGTCGTGCATCTGCTGTTGAAGTAGGACCTGGCGGAAATAGGTGGGGAATGAAACCAGGTCGAAAAGTTTCTGATGTAAAACCTAAAGATCCTGTCAAGAAAGCCAAAGGTGGCATGGTGACCAAATGGGAATCTAGGTGGAGTTAACTTCTTCTCACTACAATATACACGGTGTATTTCCGGAGCCAGTGTATATTGTTAACAGAGGAGGAATTGGATATTCGGTCTTAGATGCAGAAGAACAAAAAGAAGTTGATGAGATTTGTGCAGAGGGGCTTAGAAATAATACATTCAACCAATCTACAATTAACAATTATATTTTTAACGATAGATTGGAAAAGCTAAAAGATTTTTGTGAGCAACAACTAAAAATTTATCTGGCAGAAGTTATTATTCCAAAAAATGAAATTGAATTATATATAACACAATCATGGTTAAATATAACAAAGCCGGGCGAAATGCATCATGAGCATATTCATCAGAATAGTATTGTCAGCGGAGTCTTTTATATCCAAGCAGAAGAGGATGACAAAATTACTTTTGTTGATCCTATGGCACCCAGAAAAAATATGATCTGTTTTGAAAAAGAAAATTTTAATATTTGGAATTCAGATACTTGGTTTTTTCCGGCGAATCCAGGAGAACTTTTATTATTTCCTTCCTGGTTAACACATAAAGTTGCGGTGAATGAAAATGCAACTACTGATAGAATTTCTCTTTCGTTTAATACTTTTGCGAAAGGCGTTTTGGGTTCTAAATACAACTCAAGCGAATTAATTTTAGGATAGAAACACATGGCTATTGAACGCGGTGTAAGCGAGTCCGACAAATTTGATCTTGAAATTGACGACAATTCAAAAGAGATTGAAGTCAATGTCGATGCTGAATTTGAAGAATCTACTGATATAGATAATATTTTCGGTAATCTTGAAGATGACCAGAATGAAATTCTGGAAGACGGCACCATGCTGGTAGGGGTTCCGCCTGAACCTATGATAGATCAAGGCACAGATTTCTATGAGAACCTAGCTGAAATTGTTGACCCTACAGATCTTGGCAGAATCTATTCCAACTGTATGGCTGATTATCAGGACGATAAGTCTTCCCGCAAGGAATGGGAAGATCAGTATCGTGAAGGTCTTGAATTCCTCGGCATGAAGTTTGAGGACAGGACTGAGCCTTTTCAGGGGGCATCGGGGATTATCCATCCCCTGTTGGCCGAATCTGTTACCCAGTTTCAGGCGCAGGCGTATAAGGAATTATTGCCTTCCGGCGGTCCTGTAAAGACGCAGGTTGTCGGCATGATGACCCCCGAGTCAGACCTGCAGGCTGCACGGGTTCAGGAGTTCATGAACTACCAGATTACTCAGGTCATGAAGGAATATGATCCTGAGACTGACCAGTTGTTGTTCTACCTGCCGCTTTCTGGAAGTGCATTCCGTAAAGTCCACTTTGATCAAAGCCTGGATCGTCCGGTATCCCGTTTTATCCCGTCTGAAAAACTAATTGTGCCTTACGGTGCATCCAGTCTGGATAACGCAACCCGCATTACCCACGTTATTGATATGTCAATCAATGATGTGAAGAAGCTGCAGGAAGCGGGGTTTTATAAAAAATCTGACCTGTCCTATATTTCCAGCCCAGTATATGGCGATGACGGCATTGAAGAAGAGATTGATGAGCTTCAGGGTGTTAAACCGTCAGGAAGATCTGGCGCTGATGAATGTGAAATCCTTGAAATGCATGTGGATCTTGAGATCCCAGGTTTTGAGGATGTTAATGCAGAGGGCGAAGAGACAGGCATCAAGCTGCCTTACATTGTCACATTGCTGCCAAAACAGTCAGCTATTCTTTCAATCAGAAGGAATTACCAGCAAAACGATCCTATGCGCAGGCGCGTGGACCATTTTGTTCATTACAAGTTTTTACCGGGCGTAGGCTTTTACGGCTTTGGCCTGACCCACATGATCGGTGGCCTGTCTCGAGGCGCGACCTCGATTCTCCGCCAGTTGATTGATGCCGGTACGTTAGCCAATTTACCGGGCGGCTTTAAGGCACGGGGCATCCGTATCAGGGATGATGATGTGCCGATTCAGCCGGGTGAGTTCAGGGATATGGACGCACCAGGCGGCTCACTGCGCGAGGCATTACTGCCCCTGCCGTTCAAGGAGCCCAGCGGCACATTGCTTAACCTGCTTGGTATGCTCGTTGATGCAGGCCGAAGGTTTGCTTCTATCGGGGATATGCAGGTTGGAGATGGTAATCAGGAAGCACCAGTAGGGACAACGGTTGCCCTGCTTGAGCGCGGTAGCCGCGTCATGAGTGCTATCCACAAGCGGTTGCACTATTCCCAGCGGATAGAATTTAACCTGTTAGCAGGTTTATTCAAAAACTATCTACCGTCCCAATATCCGTATAAAACAGCTAATGGCGACCAGAACATTAAACAAGCTGACTTTGATGACCGCATAGACGTTATCCCTGTCAGTGACCCCAACATATTCTCGATGAGCCAGCGTGTGATGCTGGCACAGGAAATGTTGCAGATGGTCCAGTCGAATCCGCAGATTCATGGCCCAATGGGGATATACAATGCGTATAAGCGTATGTATGAGGCAATGGGTGTCCAGCAGGTTGACCAGATCCTGCCGCCGCCACCTCCACCCCCGCAGCCACAGCCGGTCGCTGCCGCATTAGAAAATGGTGGTTTTACCGGCATGAAACCTGCCATACCTTTTCCGGAACAAGACCATCAATCACATATTGCGATTCACATGGCGTTCTATAATTCTGCGATTTGCCAGGCAAACCCACAACTTCAGGGACTGGTACAGGGACACGTTTATGGGCATATTGACCTGATGGCCAGACAACAAATTGAACAAGACCCGGAAGTCGTTCAAATGAAACAGCAAATGCAAATGATGCAACCACCGCAAGGCCCAATGCCTGGAATGCCCGGTATGCCCCCTCAAGGTGGGATGCCCGGAATGCCACCGCAACCAAATCCGCAGATGCAGCAGATGAATGCAATCATTGAGGCAAAAGTTTCACAACTGACTGCACAGTTAGTTAATCAGATCGCACCAGCCTTTGAAGCCAAGCAGGATGATGATCCGCTAATTGGTTTAAGGCGTGAGGAACTTGATATCAAGGCTGCAGATGTTCAACGTAAAACCATGGAAGCTGAAAAGCGATTTGGGTTAGATAAAGAACGTCTGGATACCCAACGAGAGCTCACTGAAGAAAGAATTGATACACAACTTGATATTGCGGAGATGAAAGACGAAACTGCGCAGGATAGATTAAATTTGCAGCGAGAAATCCAAATGGGTAATCTTGCAGAAAAAATGTCAAAGAATATTTTTGGAGGCTCATAATGGCTAACAAAGTTCAGAAAAATAGTTTTACTATTAAAGATCAGGGCAAAGTGGATTACGCCACCGGCAAGCCTTGTAAGGTAAGTGCTAAGTCCCAGCCCGGTATGGGCAAAGGCCAATCACGCGGCGGTGGAGCAGCCCTTCGAGGCACTAAATTTGAAGGGGTCTACTAATGTATAGTGGAGTTAGAAGAATGCAAGCAGGCGGTATGGCAATCCCAAAAGGATCTCCCCCAGAGTCGCCAAGATATCCTCGCAGCCGTGGACCAAGATTGCCTGGAGGACATGGCAAAGGCCCGAAATGGACTCCTAACCGCACTCCTGATCCTATTGCAGCCGCAGCCGCAGTACAAAAAATAATGGCGAAAAACCCAGGCATGACTCGCCAGCAGGCTTTAGCAATTTATCATAGGTCTTTGAAAGGAAGAATCCCTGGAGGGCCTCACCCACATCCCGCGCCACCCAGAAGACCCGTTGGTATGCAGGAAGGCGGATTTCTTAATCCCGGTGATCCTGGGTTTGACCCGATGGCTAACATGCCAAGTGCAGAATCTATAGCTGCTACTGAACTTGCAGCCAGGCGCGCTAGGTTAAGAAGACTAGGCACAATTGACATGGATACTGATGGCGATGGGATTATTTCTCAAGCCGAAAGATATGCGGCCATTGGTGCTGGTCCTCCAGTGACCACTACAAATGGAACATCTGGATCACCTGGCCCAGGAGAAGGTGGGCATGGGTGGAATCCTGAGTTTAACTTCCCAACTGAAGAGGAACTTGCGGAAAATGCACCAATCAATTACACCATTGATCCAAGTCTAGAGCCTTTACAAAACCTTTATGGCCAAGTTGGTGCTTCTGGAGAAGAAGAAGCAAGACGTTTAATTAACGCTATTCTTGCTGCTGATTACGGCCAGTTAAGTTCAGCGCAAAGAGATCTTATTGGTAGTGGGCTTTATCGACGTATAGCGAACAGGCTTGGAATGACTGATGCTGCAGGCAATCCTATTACCGCTTTAAGCACGGTAAAAATGACGGGAGATGATGGTCGGGAAGTTACGCCTAGTGGCAGTCAAGCATTAAGCTATTTATCAGGCATGGAAGGTTTAGATGAAGGCGCTGGTATAGATCTTCTTCTTAACTTTTTGCAAGGTAGGGTGAGAACTCCAACTAAAGAACAATTGCCACCTTCAGGACCGTTTGGCACTTATGATCCTTCTCAACAATATTACAACCCGTATCAGCAATATTATAATTTCATGATGCCGCAACCTCCTCAATTTGGTCAGCCTTATATGAGCCAAATGCCGTTCCTGCCATATGCAGGCATGGCTAATCCCATGAATCCATCGATCTTTGGTGGCTATGGCTATGGCTATGGGCCTAGTGCCGGAATGGCACCATTGTCTTACTATGGCGGATTCCAGCCGTTACCAGGTTCGCAACAACCACCAGCTGAAGATACTGCAGGAGAAAATGGAGAAGTTAATCCAGCGGCAGGAGTCGTCTTGGGTAATTCTGGGGGTGTGCGGTATGAGGCAAATCCTAATGGCATGTATACCGATCCAAACAGCCCGTATTATTCTGGCCCATAGGGGAGAAACTAAAGCGGTCCATTCATTGGACTTTAAACAATTAAATGGATTCAATTAATCTCGCAAATTTTATACATGAAAAAATAAAACAGCTTGAAGCCGATAGAGTAGAATACGTTTCAAGCGGTAATATTAAAGACATGGAGGATTACCGATTCGTCATGGGTGAATTGTCTGCGCTTCGCACCCTGCACGATGAACTAAGGAAAGCGTTGCAAAGTGAAGGAGATTTCGATGAGTGATCTGGCAACAGATGCTGTCGCACCAACGTCTTTAACAGACGCATACATACCGGAAGAAAGCAAAATCCTAGACCCGTCCATTCTGGACAAAACTCTAATTGAGAGAATGCCTAACCCTGTCGGGTGGCGTTTGCTTGTATTACCTTACAAAGGCAAAGGAAAAACTGACGCAGGGATTCTGTTGACAAAACAGACTACTGATCGTGAAAGCCTGGCTACTGTTGTCTCTTATGTCCTCAAAGTTGGCCCTCTGGCTTACCAGGACGACAGCAAGTTTGCTGGCGAACCATGGTGCAAGGAAGGCGATTGGGTGCTTATAGGCCGATATGCTGGAGCCCGTTTTTCTTTAGAAGATGATGCTGAAGTCCGAATCATTAATGATGATGAGGTGATTGGCACGATCTTAGATCCTGATGACATTAAAGCTTTGTGAGGTGAACCATGGCAGAAGAAACTTTAAGTGAAGCACTAGAAAATTTAAACGACGACAATATTAAAAGCGCGGCTGTTCCTGTTCATAAACAACCTGATATTGAAGAGCCGCAAGATGAGTCAACTTTTATCGATCTTACTGATGAGGATGTTGGTGAAGTTGCCCCTATTACTGAAGACGAAGTAAAAGAAAACTTTGAAGATGGTGCATTAGGGCAGGATGATGGAGAACTTTCTGAAGTAGAACAGGAAGCAAAGAAAGCCCAGAATCGTGTTAACCAGGCTATTAAGCAAGCTAAAGATTTTCAACGTCGAGAAATACAAGCTCTTCAATATGCAAAACAATTGCAGGAAGAAAACAAAAAACTTTCTTCCCAGATTCAGTTAAGGGAAGAAACAACAGCTAAAGAGAATCTCGCTTTATCAAAAAACTATACTAATGAGTTTGAGGGTAGAGTAGATGCCCAGGTTGATTCAGCAAAAATAGCATTAACGAAAGCTTATGAAGCTGGAGATCCCTCTTTGATGGCTGATGCCCAGCAACAGTTAGCACGGGCTGAAGCCGATAGAGGTGCGCTTGAGCAATATAAACGTGATTTGGCTAAATATGAGCAGGATTTAGCAGCTTATAATCAGAATCAGGCTAATGTTCAGGCAGAGTTTCCGGCTCAACAAACACAGGGTCAAACGCAAGAACAACAATCTCCGCAATATGCGCAGCCTTCGCAGAAAGCCCAGACATGGGCTGAAAAGAACGAATGGTTTGGTGTTGACCGGATTATGACCAATACAGCTATGGCAATACATCAGGAATTAGCTGAGTCAGGAATTGACTTAGAGTCTGATGAATACTATTCTCAGCTTGACAATAGATTACGCGAAGAACTTCCAAACAGGTTCCAAGCGGAAAACAACGTAGGAAACAGCGGAAAACCCGTCCAGACCGTAGTTTCCGGTACGCGCACAACAGGAAATGGACGCAGTCAAAATGATCGTAGGGTTGAACTGACTCCTAGTGAACAGGCAATAGCCAAGAAACTGGGTGTTTCGTACAAGGAATACGCAAAACAAAAATTGAGGTTACAGGCATCATGACACGCAAAAAAAATGCTGGATCTAATAGAGCCCCTAGAAGCGAAAGTGATAGGAGTGAGAAGAAGGCAAGACAGCCATGGAAGCCACCTCAAGCTTTAGATACGCCGGAAGCACCACCCGGTATGACATATCGGTGGGTGAGGACTCATATTAGAAATGAGGAAGACAAAACCAATGTACACAAAAGGTTTCAGGAAGGTTATGAGCCTGTGCATCCATCAGAAGTTGAAGGCTATGATTTGCCGACAATTGAAGAAGGTAAGCATGCTGGAACTGTGGGTGTTGGGGGTTTAATTCTTTGTAAGATACCGGAAGAGACAGCGGGAGAGAGAAACTCTTATTACGCAAAGCAGACTGAAAATCAGATGACTGCTGTAGATAATAATCTAATGCGTGAAAGTGATCCTCGTATGCCGATATCTCAGGAACGTAAAAGCAAAGTAACCTTTGGAGCTTCTGGCAAAAACGATTAATTTGATTGTGTTATAGGAGAACTAAAAAATGGCCAATAAAGATGCGCCTTTTGGACTCCGTTATGTGCGTAACCTGCAGGGTAATTACAACTCTTCAGGCCAGTCTCGTTATCGAATAACGACTGCAGATCAGACTAACACTACTAACATATACATGGGTGACATTGTTACCCAGAATACTGCTGGTATTGTTACTCGGATCGCTAGAGCAGACGGTGGTAGCGCGACAAGCGATATCATCGTTGGCGTATTTAACGGATGTTTCTACACTGATCCAACCACAAGCAAGCCAACATGGAGCAATTATTGGCCCGGTAATGCGGCCACTGATGCAATAGCTTTCCTCTTTGACCATCCGATGGATGTGTTTGAAGTACAAGCTGATGCCGCTTTCCCTGTTGCTGACTTGTGGGGCAATTTTGATATTGTTGATAACACTGGAACGGGTAGCACTGACAGCGGTATTTCGTATGCAGAGTTAGACGTTACAACTGGTGCAACAACTGCGACATTGCCAATGAAAGCCCTGGATATTTCAGAAGACCCTGATAATTCAGATGTAAGTACAGCCAATACCAACGTGCTTGTCACCATACAGAATCATCTGTTTGGTCAGAAGCAAGTTGGCCTAGCGTAAGGGAGGCTGAATAGATGGCAATTTCACGCGCACAACTAGCGAAAGA
>PBPE01000080.1 GCA_002724585.1 Dehalococcoidia bacterium
AGTTGAGTTCAGTAATGCAAGTAGTACAGTTTTTATTACAGTCAGGATACAAACTGAAGATTATCCCTAAATACCCTCAGCCGCTCGAGTATATTTTTAAAGCGTCCAAGCCATTCATCTCCCAGTGTTCGCGTTGACATAGATATTTGATGAAGTCCGACTGATGCGGATGGCCCCAGAGCCTTTTGCAACGGTGCTCTTGCACTACCGACAGGATTTCTCAAGCGGGCAGTTATACTATCTCCACTTTGAACAATAGACTCAATATCAACTGCTGCTGCCAACGCCCTCAGATCTACGAGTTCCAACAAATTGACAACCGTTTCTGGTAGAGCCCCAAATCTATCAGTGAGCTCTTCCTGAATCTGATCAAGTTCCTCCCTATCGAGAATTCTGCCGAGGCGTTGATACAGATCAAGTCTCGTCGGAAGATGCGAAACATATTCTTCAGGTATTGCGGAAGGTATATCAACATCCATCCTCGGTAAGTCATTCACAGAAATCTGACTATCTTCGGGACCATTCTCCTTATCATTCGACAATAGTAGGACAGCTTCCTCAAGCAACTGGCTATACAATGAAAGACCGACCGAATGTATTTGACCACTTTGGGCTGAACCTAACAGGTTACCAGCTCCACGAATCTCCATATCTCTCATAGATATACGGAATCCAGACCCTAACTCCGAAGCCTCCAATATAGCCTCTACACGCTGCTCTGCTGTTTCTGTAACCCTTCTACCCTGCGGCATCAGGAGATATGCGTAGGCACGATGTTCGCCTCTCCCAACTCGGCCTCGAAGTTGGTACAACTGCGAAAGCCCAAATCGATCAGCTCGGTCTATTAGTAAGGTATTCACATTCGGCATGTCTATACCTGATTCGATTATGGTAGTACAAACCAAAACATCAGCCTCATAATTACCAAAATCTGTCATAACCGTCTCAAGATCATCTTCATGCATTTGACCATGACCAACAACTATACGGGCTTCTGGGACCAATTCAGATAACTCATTAGCCTTCTGATCTATTGTCCTAACCCTATTATGAAGGAAGAACACCTGGCCTCCGCGTTCCAACTCTCTTAGGATAGCTTCTTTAATAATGTCCTCACTATACTCAGACACAAATGTTTTTACCGGCAATCGAGCCTCTGGTGGCGTACGAATAATACTCATGTCCCTGATACCAGCCAATGCCATATGAAGGGTCCTCGGTATAGGAGTTGCGCTTAAAGTTAAAACATCTACTTCTTTGCGGAGAGTCTTGAATCGTTCTTTATGAGACACTCCAAATCTTTGTTCTTCATCGACTACAACTAAACCGAGATTTTTGAAACTGACATCTTTTTGAAGCAATCTGTGTGTTCCAATAACTATGTCAACTTCTCCAGAAGCCATTCTCTCGATGACCTGTTCCTGTTCCCTAACAGTCCGGAATCTACTCAAAACTTCCACATTTACAGGATAGGGACTCAACCGCTCAGACAACGTAGCATAATGCTGCTGCGCTAGGACTGTAGTAGGTACTAAAACAGCGACCTGCATTCCTTCTGATACAGTTTTAAATGCGGCTCGAAGCGCTACCTCGGTCTTCCCATATCCAACATCACCGCAAATCAGACGATCCATTGGGCGAGATTGCTGCATGTCATTCTTCACCTGGTCTATTGCTTCTAATTGATCTGGCGTTTCCTGAAACGGGAATGAGTCCTCTAACTCCGATTGCCATACAGTATCATCGGTAAATCTGTGGCCAACCGCCATTTTCCTTTCTGCATATAACCGTATCAATTCCTGGGCTATTTCGCGTGTGGATTCACGGACTCGCTCTTTTACTCTAGACCACTCAGCAGTACCTAAACGAGTCAGGCTAGGGGTTTGGTCTTGTGATCCGATATATGAACCTACTCGATCTAATTGATCCGTAGGAACATATAATTTATCGGCGTCCGCGTACTCTAAAACGAGATATTCTTTCTCTGCAGAGTCATCATCTAGCCGAGTCATCCCCGCAAATCTGGCAACTCCGTGGTCAATATGAACAACATAAGTCCCTGGGATCAAATCAGCCAACGCAATATTGTTTTCGTTCGAAGAATGCCGAACCAAACGTCGATTACTAGTCCTCTTGGACGTACCAAAAAGTTCATAATCGGTCAACAGGATCAGATTTGCTCCTGGATATATCTGCTTCAAGGGGGTTTTCCATCCTTCACTCAAACTCCCATTAATCAGATAAACTCTCCCGTGCTCAATAAGCCCCACAGTACTTAAATCTTCATAATTACTAGTTACTATCCCGGCATCACTAAAAATCTCATTTATCCTGCTCGATGAGTGCTGGCTAACAATGAATATCGTACTGCCTAATTCTTGCTCCGCGTTGAGATAGCTCGTAAGATCATCCATCCTTCCATAAAATTGATCTACATCCGTAAATAATTCATCGGCTTCACCCGACAGGATATTGTTCACGTTGAGTTTATGGCCAGTCCACGAATACAAGGCTTTCGATACAACTGACCAATCCAGATAGGGAGCTGGAAAATTTTCGGGTAATTCTCCTCGGCCTTCTCTACTATCTCTCATACGAGCATACTTTTCTTGCACATCGTATGTCTCGGATTCCACCTGAGACTCTCTATCTATCACCAATAGCCCATTGGTAGGCAAATAATCTAAAATGCTGTTTTGATTAACTAAACCATTGTACAAATGCAAAGTTTCTATATCTGACTCAGAGAATAACGAGACTAGATCGTCTTCAATTCTGTCCTTGGTGTCTTGGCTACATTTATCGAATTGCAGTCGGTTTATAGCTTCATCGATCTTCAAGCGATCAGTTAAATTGGGCAACTGTTCTCTAGCAGGTATAACTGTAAATGACGGCACATCTCTAGTTGACCTCTGAGTTATGGGATCAAATTCTCGTATAGTATCCACCTCGTCATCAAAGAATTCGATTCTAATTGGAAGATCATGATTTACTGGAAATATATCGAGTATGCCACCTCTATGGCTGAATTCCCCCGGGGATTCGACTAATGGCTGATTACGATATCCTAGACTGACCCAATATTTCAGTAAATCTTCTAATTTAGGGACACGTTCTCCTACTTCAAGACTTTTTCCATAAGGGCTGCGGGCCAGCGCATTTGATAGGAATTCTGGAGAGAAAACACTCCTCAGTACTGCAACCACCGGAGCTACCACAATAGGTTGATCAACAATTTCTTCATGCCCAGCTTCCCAAAGAGCTGCCAGAGCAGATAATCGTTCATGACTCGTAGTTAAATCAACCGCTAACCGTTCAAACGGAAGAACGTCAGAAGACGGGAATATATGGATAGGGCTGGAATCACCCAAATATGTCAATAATTGATCGTGTAGACGTCGAGCGTCTTCTGGCCTTGGTGTCAGGATCAGGGTTGGTACGCCCATTCGTTTATAAGCGGCAGCAATGTAAGCTGTTCGGGCCCCATTTCTCACGGTAACACTTGCATTTGATGGTACCGCAACGTCCACACTATCCCAGATATTCCTAGAGAGGGGTTCCAATATTGCATCAAGCGGCATTGAAAGGACACCTTGCTAAATTTGAGCCTATTATCGTTACACACGATTAAGGGGCTGGAATCATCCAGTCCCCTGATAATTCTATTGGTAAGTTGACCACACTACAAGTGGACAGTACACGATATAACAACACAAATAATGCATAATTTTTCGACAATCTACTTCTTATCGATAATAAATCCCATGCTATAATTGATTCCGAACCTCTTGGCAACATTGCGAGTCTTGCGAGATCGGCTGTAAATCTCCACATCAGACAACGTGCGAGAAAAAATATGTCTACCCCAGATAACACCTCTTCATACAACAGAATTGTCGTTAAGATCGGAACTAGCGTTCTCAGCGGTAATACGTTGAATAACAGTTTAGATGACGGAATGATGTCAAAATTGGTAGGACAAATATCTGGGGCCATAGACAAATATGGGTCCCAAATCTTAATAGTCACTTCAGGAGCTATCGCTGCCGGTAGAGCTGCCATAGGTTCAAAGGCAGACGAATACGGTAACAGGGATATAATTAGCCGACAGGTATATGCTGCGGTAGGCCAAGGAGAATTGTTCCAACAGTATCAAAATCTTTTTGATAGACAAGGAATAAAAGTAGCCCAGACATTACTTACTACTAATGACCTATCCCATCGACAATCGTATCTTAATATTAGAAATACCTTGTTAGCCTTATTAGATATGGGTATTGTTCCGATTATTAACGAAAACGACGTAGTGGCCGTAGACGAAATAGGCGAAGTATTTGGGGATAATGACCGATTATCAGCGCTGGTTTCCAACCTCATAGACGCAGATCTTCTATTAATACTTACGGATACTGATGGTCTATACACCTCGGACCCAAGAACAAACCCGAGTGCGCAACTGATATCAGATGTGGAAACATTTGATGATGCTATATTATCTGCGGCTGGTGAACATACCAATCCCTGGGCTAGAGGTGGTATGCCTACAAAAATAGAGGCAGCGCAATTAGTTACCACATCCGGAATTCCAATGATTATGTGTCATGGCCATCAGGATGATGCCATATTAAGAGCGCTTAATAACGAGAACATCGGAACCAAGTTTCACCCAGCAACCGAAAAACTTGAAGCACGGAAAAGATGGCTGTTAAGTATGATGGGAGATACAGATTCTGGAGCCATCATCATTGACAACGGAGCTCATCAAGCTCTGAAGAATCACGGAGTAAGCCTATTGCCAGCCGGAGTTATAAATGTAGACGGATTCTTCGAGAGAGGTGACATTGTTTATGTACTGGATTCTCAAAAAGACAAAATCGCATGCGGCATAAGCAACTATAACTCCTATGACATAACTCGCATTAAGGGAATTAAATCAAGCCAAATCGAAAAAATCCTGGGGTACGACTACGGCCAAGAAGTCGTACACAGAAACAATTTAGTACTCATATAACTGAGTAATCGTAAGAAGGAGACCCAGTTGAAATGGCTGAACTGGTAGACATAGCGAATTTGATCCGTATGGCAGAAGAATCTAAAGCTGCCTTTAGGACGCTGTCCAACTCTAGCAATGAAGCAAGAAGCATCGTTCTAGAGCACCTATCAGACAGCCTAGTCAATAATAACCACACCATATTAGAAGCTAATAAAGAGGACTACTCCACAGCCAAAGCCAATGGTATGTCTGATGCTATGCTTGATCGTTTACTTCTTGACTCAAGTAGGCTACAAGCAATAGCAAAGGATCTCAAAAATATCAGCAAACTAGATGATCCTATAGGCGAAACCATAGAGACGCGCCTTATGGATAACGGATTATCACTAGAAAAACGCAGGGTTCCCTTAGGTGTTATAGCTAGTATTTATGAGAGTAGACCTAATGTAACAGTCGATATATCTGCATTATGCCTAAAATCTGGTAACACATGCTTGATGCGGGGAGGCTCGGAAAGCATAAATTCAAACTTAGCATTAGTTGATGCAATCCACTCGTCTCTTTTAGAAGCTGGACTACCGCAAAGCGCGGTGCAATACATTTCAAATCCTGATCGTTCCCTGGTAACAGAATTACTCGGATTAAAAGACCACGTTGATCTACTGATTCCAAGAGGTGGAGACTCTCTCATACGTTTTGTTTCTGAAAATGCGTCGATGCCAGTTGTAACTGGAGGCATTGGAGTATGCCACACTTATGTAGATGCTGGGGCAGATATAGATATGGCTAGGGCAATTATTATAAATGCTAAAGTCCAAAGACCGACCGTATGTAACGCACTGGACACTATTCTAGTACACACCAAAATTGCCCCCCAGCTACTTCCACTACTAGGCAAAGACTTATCAGAGCACCAAGTAGAACTTCACTGTGACCAATCATCTCTAGAAATTTTACGTGCTACGTCACCAGACATTATTCTCAAAGAAGCAGTCCATGAAGATTGGGGAAAGGAATTTTTATCACTTGTAGCAGCTGTGAAAATCGTTGATTCCGTTGACTCTGCAATAGATCATATCGCCATATACGGGTCGGGGCATTCAGATGCGATAGTTACTGAAGATAATGAATCCGCCGTTCGTTTCCTGAATGAAGTAGATTCGTGTGCGGTATATTTAAATGCCAGCACGCGTTTTACTGATGGAGCTGAGTTTGGAATGGGTGCAGAAGTTGGTATAAGCACCCAGAAATTCCATGCCAGAGGGCCAATGGGCCTTCGCGAACTTACATCCTACAAATGGCTAATAAGAGGCACAGGACAGATACGGGGATGATTAAAATCCATCATATCGCATTCATTTGGTGATAATCACATAATGTTAATCGATAGCCATTGCCATATATTGCCCCCTGACTTCATTAACAGACAGAGCGAGTTGCGAGTTTCTGACGCAACATTTTCTAATTTATTCCCTAGAACTGGCTATAAATTTGCACTAGTAGAAGAATTACTCGAATCCATGTCTCAAAATGGAATCGATAAATCTATCGTCATGGGTATGGGTTGGGTAAATATCGATATAGCCAAGGAATGCAATCGGTACATAGCTGACATTGTTTCGCAATACCCAGACAAGTTAATAGGATACTGTTCTGTAAATCCGCGGTGGGAGAATAAGGCGGTATCAGAAATCGAGGAGTGCTATAACTTAGGACTAAAAGGTATTGGAGAATTACATCCAGATACACAAGACTTCGATATAACAAATATTGATCTCTTAAGACCCATAATGGATAAAGCATCTAAGCTAGCGATGCCCGTTGTCGTACATTGTTCAGAACCGGTAGGACATCAATATCCTGGAAAAGGTATTACAACTCCAGATAAAACTTGGAGTTTTATCACTAAGTTTCCTGATAACATCATAATCTGTGCGCATCTGGGAGGAGGACTTCCCCTGTATGGATTTATGCCTGAAGTAGTGAAATCTTTTAAGAATGTTTATTTTGATACGGCAGCTGTCCCATACCTATATGAAAACAACATATTCCCCGTAATAAAGGATATAATCGGTAACGAGAAAATTCTTTTTGGCTCAGACTATCCCTTATTAGAACCTTCAAAGGTCATCGCACACATCGAATCATCGCAGATAAGCATAGAAGACCTAACCAAAATCCTGGGAACCAATATTTCTGATATTCTCAACATAGCATAATTTCATGGATATCACTGAATCTTTCACAATTGATGGAATGGAAACCTTACCGGATTACTTGCAACACGGTTTAGACATAGTTTTCGTCGGTCTAAACCCCTCACCCCACTCAATCAATGTTGGTCATTATTACGGTAATCCACGAAATAGGTTTTGGAAGGCTCTTAATGAGTCAGGAATTGTGAGCACAAAATTATCAACAGAAACTGACTACAAAGCCATAGATTACGGGATAGGATTTACTGACCTAGTCAAACGGCCCACTCCACAAGTAAAAGACTTGACGTCAAAAGACTTCCAACAATGGGTCCCACGCGCAAGAGAACTATTGCTGGAATATCAACCGATTGTAGTCGCCTTCCAAGGTGTGATGGCATATAAATTCTTCCACCGGCACACTGAAGGGTCAAATATCTCACCGAAACTTGGCATCCAAGAAGGGAAGATAGGTCATAGCCTGATTTTCATAACGCCCAACCCCAGCCCTGCAAATGCTCAATATTCCATTCACGACCTGTCCCACTGGTATAAAGAGCTTGGCAACTTAAGAGCTAAGTTAAGAAGCGACAACTAGCGATTATGATCAGAGTATTCGTTGCGTTAATTCCTCCAGATGAATACAAATCTGCTTTAAACTCTGTTATTGAGAGGTTTTCTGAAATATTTCCCACCGAGATAAAATGGGTCGACCCCGCAGGTATTCACTTAACATTGAAATTTCTAGGGAATATACCTAATAGCGATGTACCCGCCCTGAGTAAATGTATAAATTATGCGATTGATCGATTTAGCCGAGGTCAATTTAGACTACAATTAGACCGACTAGGTGCGTTCCCAAATACTTCCCAACCCAAAATACTTTGGGCTGGGCTGCAAGGGGACATGGAAAAACTACAACTATTACAAAAATCCGTTGAATCAGAGATTAGCTCTGCAGGATTTCCAGCAGAGCAGCGCTCGTTTAATCCCCATCTGACCATAGGCCGCATACGAAGACAATCTGACAAACAGTCAATAACAGCCATTGG
>PBPE01000081.1 GCA_002724585.1 Dehalococcoidia bacterium
CACAATAACACCCGTACCAGAGATGATATAATATCAACCTACTACAAATGCAAATGACTTCAATAATTGGTTCAACTGCCTCTTGAGTACAGCTTACATCTGGGTAGCTCTTCTAAGTGCCGGAACATTCGGCATTGTTACAGTTCTGGATAAACGTCTGGCATCATACAACATGCCATCACTCGTGGCATTCTACATGGGAGTGATGATATCTCTGGTAGGATACGCGACTGTTACAATTATTATCACCGGAATTCCTGAATATTTACCAACAGACAGACTACTTTCCGCTATTGCATCAGGCCTTTGCTGGGGTGGTGCGCTAGCTATGATGTTCTGGGGTTACAAACTAGAAGAAGCCTCGCGCGCATCAGCTATCATACATACATTCCCTGTCTTCGTTGCCATACTAGCAGTTTTATTTCTGGGAGAAACGCTCGGCCTCAGCCAGTGGATCGCTATCTTTGTCGTTGTATCTGGTGCAATAACAATATCCCTGTGGGGCGCAAGCAATGGCAGAATTATTCGATTTAACAAAGGTCTACCGGTGTTGTTGGGAGCAAGTCTATTCACTGCTCTCGCCTTATTGACAGGTAAATACGCTCTAGAAGAACTACCCCTCTGGTTTGTGTACAGCCTACGAAACTACGGAATGGCTACTATATTTTTATTTTTATGGCGACCAGGCGCTTTTCGTCAGCTGTATATAGCACTCACCAATAAACAAACATTAATAGTATTATTGCTAGCTGAGTTCATATTGGCTCCATTAGCAGTAATGTTAAACGTAGCAGCCATTAATCTTGGACCAGTATCGCTCGTCTCCACAGTAACCGCAACAAGGCCAGTGTTTGTATTCGTATACGGTTCTATACTTAGTATTTCAGCTATCAGATTGCTGGATGAACCACTTGAGCTAAAAACATTAGCTGTCAAACTGGGAGCAATAATAATGATAGTAGCTGGGATTGCAGCCCTAACCCTATTGTAAGAGTTTAATCCAGCAATCTCAGCTGAACGCCAGCTTTCTCTTCTTGAATCTTTGAAACTGCATCGGAATCTTCGGGGCCCCATCCTCTAAAGATTGCCTCTACATGTCGTTGATCGACCAAATTAGATAATTCCATGGGTATTCCATATTCTCGACCTAGATCAGTGGCCAATCTGACATCCTTAGCGGCTAAAGCAGTTGCAAACCCTGGTTCAAAATTGCCTTTAAACAAGAATCTTGGGAACTTATCTGTAAGTCTCTTATTACCGCCCGTGCTGTTTGCTATAACATCAGCTAGCGTAGCCAAATCTACTCCTGCCTTTACTCCCATAGTTAAAGCTTCTGTCATCAAAACACCTATGCCCATACTGAGCAGATTGTTACAAATCTTACACACCATCCCATTGCCAATCGGACCACAATAGACGACATGGCTACCAATAGCATCAAGGGTAGGCTTCATACGATCATAAACAGACCTATCTCCGCCCACCATCACAGCCAAAGTAGCTGCTGCAGCCCCGTATGTTCCACCTGAAACAGGAGCGTCCATAACTGTAACCCCTTTTTCAGCACACATATCGTGTATGCGCCTTATAGCCGTAGGAGAATTAGTAGACAAATCCATGTAAACAGTCTCGGAGGAAGCTCCTTCCAAGATACCATTTTCACCCAATACTACCGCTTCTACATCCCTAGGCACCGGCAAAGACGTGAAAACAACATCCCTACCGGGCACAACCTCTTTCGGGGTATTTGCCCAACTTGCACCCATTTCCAACAAATTAGTCGCAGATTCTTGACGCAAGTCATGTACTACAAGGTCGTGCCCTGCATTCAGCAGGTTGGTAGCCATTGGATTACCCATATTTCCAAGTCCAATAAACCCAACTTTCATCATAACTCCTTAAACCCTATAAATCCGATGCATTATAGCACCACCAAAATCCACCAGCTGACTTGGGGCATATCCTCTAATCCAATTGACGTATGTCCTTAAATACCGTCAGGTAAATAATACCTAAGGCAACAGCAATAGCGCCGTAAATAGTCATGGTTCGCCCCATTCCGATTATTCCAGCGATCAAACCAATTATCAGGGAAAACATAGGAATTAGCCCTTGTTCATAATGCCATACACTGGAAACTCTTCCGCGCAATGCGTCTGGAACCACTTTCTGCACTAATGTTTGGTTAGACACTATGAAATGGCTTTGTGACAAACCCATAACGACCATTATACCCACAGACAAAGTTACCCATGATGACAATCCCAACACCATAAACACCATAGACCCAGTACAGAGTGTTATAAGGCTAACTAGACCTTTTCTCAGAAAAAACCCCCATGAGGACATAATAAACGAAGCAGTTACACCGCCTACCCCCATGCTAACCATCATTGCCGTGCCTATGCCTGGACCTGCATCCAAAACCTCTGATGTATACGCGGGCAGCAACAGAAGCAAAGGTGCAAATACTCCAGTTCTTATAAAATTGAGCAACATTAGCCGAAACATAACTTTTTTCTTTAATATATAGGTCATGCCTTCCAGCAAATTGTTCCACGGTGAAGCCTCTTTTGCTGTACTCTCTTCTCTATAGGGCATCTTCATCGGGAGCAGCAACAAGGCTGTCGCTATATATAAAGAAGCCTCTACAATAAAATTCCACGTAAAGCCTAGGGTAATCATCAATGAACCACCCAAGATCGCTCCCAAAAGCCTCATAGAGGTCACAGTAAGGGCGTTAAGCGCTAAAGCGTTTGCCATATACCTTTCCGGTACAGTGTTCGCAATCAAAGCCTGTCTCACTGGCTGATTTACAGCGAACCCAATTCCAGTAACCAATGTATAAGCATACACATACCATACATTTGTTATTAAACTCATCCCAACTAAGGCTGCAAATACTACTGCAGCCACACTCATTCCAATCACAGTGATGAGAGCCAATATCCTTCTATCGATCCTATCGGCTAAAACACCACCCCAAGGGCTAAGTAAAAGAGTAGGCAAGGCACGTATGGCAACGGCCATGATGGAATGTACCATTGAGCCACTGACTTCTAATGCTAACCATCCCAAGGTAATAAACTGTAACCATTGGGCAGCATTAGAGAAAAGGTTCCCTGTGAAAAGAAAACAATGATGCGGGTTCCCCTTGAGGGAACTGAACGTATCCATTTTCCGCGTGCGAGAGGAATGTTTATCGCCCCCTAGTAGTTCAGAAGACGAGTCACCTGGAGAACTCATACGAACACCAACTAGTTACGGTAGATAGTTCATGTTGTGACACAACTTAGGTACAGCTGTGTCACAACAATACCTAATTAAGTGACAATATGTTTGTATGGCTTAGTAGTAAGGCTCCACTTATTGCTTGAAGAGTCAAAAGTAGAATTTACAAATACTCTCCAGTTATTGTCATCTAGATCAGGGTAGTCTGATCGATAATAATAACCAGGCCAACGAGTTTCTTTGCGGTGCAAGAGATGTCTCAAATGGGCTTCTCCAGTCCATGTTCTGTGGACGACTTCCCAGGACCTAAGTAACTCATGCCTATTTTTGGCACCTTGGTGAGCTAAGTCCTCTCGTAACATTTCGATCAAAGCTATCCCACGCTCCAGCGTTGGGCCATTAACCGTATACCACGACGAAGTTCCACCGGCATATTCATCCATTATTTTTTGAAGCCTAACCAATGCTTGCTTTGGAGTGATATAGTGCGGATTCACATCATCAGATGTAGACACTCCTTTATACTTTTCAAAGGTGTCCATAGGTGCCCATATTGCATTAGATAAATCTTTAATTTGAGCATCACTCAAGTTCACCTGCTCGGGGTTATCTCTAACAAATCGCACTGCCGATTTAGCAGCCAAGCGTCCTTCAGTGAAGGACCCTGAAGAAAACTTATGCGGAGCAGCTCCTACACCATCACCGGCCGCAAATAGGCCTCTAATGGTAGTCATTTTGTTATAACCCCAAAAGTATTCCGGAGGAGATAAATCCTCGGGGCCACTCACCCATGCGCCTGCTTCCCCAGAGTGAGAACCCATTATGTAAGGCTCTGCGAGAACTACCTCAGAAGGAGTATCTTCAGGTGCGATATTTTGAGATGCCCATGTCATCGCTTGAGCTATTGTCATATCCAAGAAGTCTTCCCAGGCCTCTTCTCTTACTTTGTCCATCTTCTTGGGGTCCCCACCCGCTAATTCTTGCATAGCCAGGTCTGTCCTCATATACATGGGACCTTTTCCGTCTCGGATATCTAAGAACATCTGATGGTTTCGTAACGGGGTAGGAGTAGGTACAGCAGAACCGTATGGCTCGTATTTTTTAAGTTCACTGTCCCTTGTCACTGTATAGTCTTCTCCCAGAGCGTTCTCCACATGAGCGTGGAAATACTGGAACCACATCCCGACCGGGCCATATCCATCCTTAAATCTAGTGGGAACGAATCTATGCTCCATTTGAGTCATTTCTGTACCTATTGGAATCATCAAACCATAGGCAGAGCCAGTCGCAAATACCGAGTACCATGTTCTACCAATTCCCTCGTTCACGGACCGCGGCCTGAACACGTTAGAAGCGCCACCACTCGTTATAATCACGGCCTTGGATTTAAATACCCATATCTTATTTTCCCGTACTCCAAAACCGATAGCTCCGGCTATACGCCCAGGATCTTTTGCATCAGTTAATAAATGTGTGATAGCTATTCGTTCGTATATATTTTCTTTTCCAACTGCTTTCCTTGCCGGTTCAGCTGTCACAGGCTTTAAAGACTCTCCGTGTATCGGGATTTGCCAACGCCCTATCCTCTCGTATTCTCCATTATCTTTCTTCCAGATAGGCAGTCCCCACTCTTCAAGTAGATGTACAGAAGAGTCAACATGCCTGCCCACATCATAAACTAGGTCCTCGCGTGCTAGACCCATCATGTCATTAACCACGTATTGGACAAAATCTTCAGGAGTATTCCATCCATATCGTTGCCCCATATAACAATTTATCGCGGACAACCCTTCTCCAGTCGCACCGCTACGCTCTATAACTGCTTTCTCAACAATCACAACTTTCAGATCTTCGCCCCAATACTTGGATTCGAAAGCAGCACCACAGCCTGACATACCTCCGCCTATGACTAGTATGTCGCTCTCAACAGTTTCTATAGTAGGTAACGCCATATATCCCCCTATTTATTCCCTTGCAGAGTTGGTAATACATCCACTCCTAGCCATTTGGACTCTCCTGCAAGACCTTGACCAGCCAGATCTTTTTCCTTATCTTCGGTGAAATCCTTGTACGGGTCAGAAGATCCAACTGGGGTACTACGGGATGGATACGTAAACTGCAGTTCTCTACCATCTCTAAACTTGACTGTCCATGTCAGACCACCATCAATACGCTTAGGTTGCACAGAAGCTCCTAACGGGACAAAATCAGAGTACCCTCGAACAAATATAGCGTCTTGAGGACACAGTTTGACGCATGCGTAACATTCTGAGCACAATTCTGGCTCTTGATTGAATCCCTTATTCTGTTCTGTATCCAAGGTCATAAGATCATTCGGACAGATATAAACACATAAAGGTCCTTCATGTTCTCCAGCACAAGCGTTACACGTCTGTGGATTTACATAAGTTGGCATTGATCTCCTCCCCGTAAATTTAGCTTAAATAAGTAGCCCCCACTAGTGTGGGGGCTACTTATAAGTTACACGCCTAAATCACTACAAGTGCAAACAGTACAAGCGCAATCCACCTCATGCATAGTCATAACAGGGGTTCTCCCCGCTAGATAGTCATCGCCAACGAAGGGACTTCCAAATCCGTATTGGTCTGCACATTTTCGTACCATTTCTAAAACCTCTGGTCGTAATGTGAGCGGTGCCGGTTCTACTCCGCCCTGAATTATACTACGAATATATGTTCCTGATAACTCTTGCTTTTGGTCTCCGTGGCCACACAATCCCTCATATGCGACTCCTGCACATTTAGGACAGTACCACCACTCAAGTGTTAAGACAGATTTTATCCCTAATTCGGGTAAATCGTCA
>PBPE01000082.1 GCA_002724585.1 Dehalococcoidia bacterium
CAGTGATATTTTGCATATGACTATAATTCCGTTCTTGCTGGAAGGATATAGAACTTATAATTGAAAAGGGTGTCTAACAATGAAAAATGGCTTCATGATCATATTTATTAGTGCTTTTGTTTTGGTAGGGTTGGGTACAACTGGCTGTGATATGTTGACGGGTTTGGATGAAGAAGGAAAGCTGGGCAAGTCAAATATCATTAAGGACATTCGTGAAAAAGGCCAATCAGTTGCTAATGTGGCAAGTAAGGCTAAGGGAACTCCTGCTATTGCAGAGTCCCAAAGTGAGTCTTTTCCTGAGCAACAAGTTGCTGTCCCTGCAGGTCCTCGGAGCTACAGTGCCCCACCGTCGATGATCATATCGCCAAACTTATCATATTCCGCTTATCTGAAAACGTCCAAAGGAGATATTATAATTGAGTTATTCTCGTCGGAGACACCTGTAACCGTGAATAATTTTGTTTTCTTGTCTAAAGAGGGATTTTACAACGGGGTTAAATTTCATAGAGTTATCAAAGATTTCATGATTCAGACGGGCGACCCTAAAGGTGATGGAACAGGTGGTCCAGGATATCGTTTTGCAGACGAAGTTGTATCAAGGGCATACAATCGAGGAACTGTAGCGATGGCGAATTCTGGTCCGAATACCAATGGTAGTCAGTTCTTTATTGTGCATGGTTCAGATGTTGGTCTACCTCCTTCATATACTATATTTGGACAGGTTTCTAAGGGAATGGAAATCATAGATGCTATTGCCGAAGTGCCTGTGGAACGTAGTAGGTTTAGTAGAGAGACTTCTTCGCCACAACAAGATATTGTTGTGGAATATATCGAGATAATTGAAGGGTCTTAGTACAGGTGTATAGTCATTAGTGCAATGTGTGGTTGACCGGTTCGATCTTGAATTAACGGTGCATACTCTGGGAGGACGCTTTTGGCTTTTCAGTGCATTACATACGATAATAACGATTCGATAGCCTACATAACTTTAAATCGTCCAGACAAACTAAATGCTCTTAACTCCCAATTATTGTCCGAGTTCAGGGAGATTATGCAGGTTGTTGAAGTGGATCCGGATGTGAGGGTGGTAATCCTCACTGGTGCTGGTAGGGCCTTCTCTGCAGGATTTGATATCGAAAGGTCTTCAGATGATCCCAGCCCTGAGGAAGTCACACCTGAAAAATGGCGTGAGCATCTACAGACATTTGTTGACACCTTTATGATGGTGTGGAACTTGGGGAAACCAGTCATAGCAGCTGTGAACGGATATGCATTGGGCGGTGCATGTGAGCTAGTTCAGATATGTGATATCAAGATTGCATCAGAACATGCTATTCTGGGTGAGCCGGAGATAAGGGCCGGAGTTGGACCACCGCTATTGATCACACCATTCAGCACTAATCTTGCAATGGCCAAAGAGTTGCTTTTGACTGGTGATACTGTTGATGCTTATGAAGCGGCTCGCATCGGGTTGGTGGGTAGGGTAGTCAAACATGATGACTTGATCTCTGAATGTGAACGGGTGGCTCGTAAGATTTGTCTGTTGCCGCAAATAGGGGTTAAATTATCCAAGATTTCTGTTAACCGTGCATTGGAATCTCAAGGTTTTCTCTCTGCCATACAGCAAAATCTAGAGTTAATGACTCATTTTGACCTTAGTGGCAGCCCAGAACAGGACAAGTTTAATAACATCAAAAACAACGAAGGGCTGAGGGCAGCTCTTAATTGGAGAGATCAACGTTTTAAGGATGTCTAATATTCTTTCTTGAAAACTTGACGTTCTTCAAGATTGATCAATTTTCGCACGTATTCCTCTCATAACAACATTTTTCCCTATGCTAGAATCTGCTGTACTTAAGCAATAACTAGACCTGTAATGTGCAGTTTATTTAGAAGGGATGTCGAATGGATGCTTTAGTAACCTCGTTCTTGCAACATCTCGTTGTCGAGAAAGGATTTTCAACTAATACTCTCGAAGCCTACAGAAATGACTTGACGCAATTCGAAGATTACACAAGAGAATCTTCGAAGATTTCTACCAATGGTCATGTGGAATGGAGTGCCGTTGATATTGGACTATTGAACGAATATATAAACGACCTTCGACAACGAAGAGGATACCGGGATACAACGACTGCCAGAAAAGTGGCGTCCGTCAAATCATTCTTTGCCTTCCTAATGGCTAATGGGGACATTAATGAAGATCCCACAGAATCTATGGGATCCCCTAAGGTAGGTAGGACACTTCCAAAATGTCTTACGGTTGAAGAAGTAAATAATCTTCTTGAAGAAGCCAAAAAGCTGGGAGGCCCTGAGAGCCATAGGGACGCTACGATATTAGAATTGCTGTATGCGACAGGTTTGAGGGTTACGGAACTCGTCTCAATAAATATACAGGATATAGATTTGAACGAATCGTATATAAGGTGTTGGGGAAAGGGTTCAAAAGAGCGCTTGGTATTTATGCATTCTAAGGCGCAATCGCAGGTGAATGAATATCTTAGAACCAGCAGGGGTCTTTTATTAAACGGGAATAAGAACGAATCTGCATTATTCATTAACCATCGTGGAGAGCGGTTAACTAGGCAATGGGTCTGGAATATATTGAAGAACTACAGTAAGCGTGCAGGAATTACTGAGAAGATTACTCCTCACACTTTGAGGCATAGTTTTGCAAGTCATCTTATTCAAAACGGTACATCATTAAGACACGTTCAAGAACTATTAGGTCACTCAAGCATTTCTACTACCCAAGTGTATACACATTTGACGAATGCCCATCTGCATGAAGAATACGAAAAGAGCCACCCGCGAGCATCAGATGATCTGCGTGTGGATGAGTCGAAGATGCCACGTGTTGTAGCTGATTAATTGGTGGGTATTGTAAATCTAATCGATATAGTATACTCAGGACCTATAGTACTTTATAACAGGAAGATTCATTGCACCCAGGGGGACTCTGTAAATGCCAGGTAGAGGTCGACGAGTAGCTGCGAGACAATCTCAGCTAGGTCAGAGAAAGCGACGTCAAAATAAAAGTGTGACGCCATCGTCTATGGAGAACAATACAGTTACGAGTAACGGTATTGTTGACGATACAAGTGTTGAACAGACGACAGCGACAGTCGGGTCGCGCAGTGCCACGCCAGAAAAAACCACCGGATCTTATCCAAGGACCTCTGGTAGGGCGGTGAATACTGAATTAGCGCACAATTACGTAAAATCCGAACTGGTCAAAATAGTTGTTATGGGATCAGTTGTTATTTTGGCTTTAGTAGGATTATCTTTCCTTATATAATGGACTTATATGTCCACCTCCCTATTTGAACATCGATTGAGACTAACTCCTGAAACTCCAGGAGTGTATTTGATGAAAGATTCTCAAGAAAAAGTTCTGTACGTTGGCAAAGCCAGCGTTCTTAGAAATCGTTTACGTTCATATTTTGTCTCTAAAGAAACACTATCTACCAAAACGCGGCTTTTAATGAATCAAGTGAGCGATTTTGAATATATAGTGACCGATACGGAATCTGAGGCACTGATTCTTGAGAACACCTTAATTAAGCGCTATAAACCCAGATATAACGCCCGCCTAAAGGATGACAAAACGTATCCTTATCTCAAGATAGATTTGCAGGAAGATTTTCCTCGAGTATACATAACCAGACAAGTGTCTAACGACGGTGCACGTTATTTTGGGCCTTTCGCTTCAGCCGGTAGTGTCCGGCAAACAATGGATTTGATAAAGAGATTGTTTCCATATAGGTCTTGTACGAAGACTATTACAGGGACAGACCCTAGACCTTGTCTGGAGTTTTATATTAATAGATGTGTCGCACCTTGTTCTGGTCACGCTAGCAAAAGCGAATATTTAAATGTGATACAGCAAGTCGTCATGTTTATGGAAGGCGAAACAGAAACGGTTACTGCTCAGATAGCCTCTAAAATGCAAATTGCCTCCGAGAATATGGAATTTGAACGTGCGGCTGTTTTAAGAGATCAGATAAGAAGTATTGAAAAAGTTCTTGAAGAACGTGAGATAAAAGTGGATTCAGGCAAATTGGTTGACCTAGACGCTATCGCTCTTGCGAATGGTGAGGATGAATGTTGGGTTGAGGTGTTCTTTATAAGGAGGGGGAAGCTGGTTGGTAGGGATAAATTTCTCATGGAAGGGACCAAGGAAGAGGAGCCATATCAAGTATTGGAGCAGTTTATTAAGCAGTTTTATCAGTCAGCGGTAGTTATACCTCCAACGATTTTATTACAGTACAAAATCGAAGATGCAGATCTGACTTCTGATTGGTTAAAGTTTAGAAGAGGTAGTAACGTGCGGCTGATAGTACCACAACGTGGAATGAATAAAAAAATCATTGACGTTGTGTATGCGAACGCACAGGAAGGCTTAGTTCAAAAAAGAGTTTCTTGGTTGAATGATAGTAGTGTTATTGAGCAAGCGGTCCACGAATTGCAAGAACAATTAAGCCTGCCTAAGCTACCACAACGTATGGAATGTTATGACATTTCGCACATACAAGGTACTAACGTTGTTGGGAGTATGGTAGTTTTCCAGGATGGTAAGCCGCGTACAGACCAGTACCGAAGATTCAGAATAAAAACTGTAGAAGGGGTGGATGATTATGCCAGTATGCAAGAAATGCTACGGCGTAGATTCGAAAGATTGAGCAAAGCAAGAAAAGTAGATGGCACAAGTACTGCCGACTCATGGGGTATAGTGCCTGACCTAGTACTAATTGACGGAGGAAAGGGACATCTGTCAGCAGCGCTTGAAGTATTCCTGCAGTTAGGAATAGATGACGTTCCATTAGCATCATTGGCTAAAGAAAATGAATGGATCTATGTTCCGGAAAGTACTGAACCGATTGTTTTGCCGAGGCATTCTCAATCTTTATATTTGGTCCAACGGTTGCGTGATGAGGCCCATCGATTTGCTATAACATATCATAGAAATTTACGTAGTAAGGGGAGCTTGAAATCGTCAATTGATATGGTTACTGGAATAGGTCCAAAGAGGAAACGTATGCTTTTAAGGAAGTTCGGGACGGTGCAAGCGATTAAGGATGCTGATATCGATGACATCGCTGCTGTGCCTGGCCTTACTAGGTCATTAGCTATGCGATTGAAAGAGACACTTTAGCTAGGAATAAAGAGACCTATTTCCGGGGGGTTAGGAACTATTATCCCCGGAAAAAATAGCGTTTTTTAATATTCGTAGGTATTTACAAGTCACGGAGATTTTATCCAGTAGGAAAATTGGCTAATTTATGCTATTTTTTGCTTGACGGGCTAGTTAACATATTGATAGATATTAGTGGTCCCTTAAAGGAATTATTTATCCGATGAACAAAGTCTCAGTGACTACTCCAAATGGATCTCATTTGATTATAGAAGTCAATGATCCAGAAGTCCTATATAAGATAATTGGTATGGTCACCAGTAATGATAATCCTGGGATGGATGTTGGCACGCCTACAGTTGAAGATGAACACGTAGAATGTGCAACGGAGACCTACTCAGATAGCTATCGTATAAACCAAGTGTATTCCAATGGTAATGGGCATCATCCTGTCAATGGACATGGAAGTTCTGAAGAACATGAATTAATAAAATTCTGCCGATCAAGCAATCCTATGGGCGATATGAGAA
This sequence comes from Dehalococcoidia bacterium, assembly GCA_002724585.1. Lineage (GTDB taxonomy): Bacteria > Chloroflexota > Dehalococcoidia > Lucifugimonadales > UBA3495 > UBA3495. The sequence goes on from PBPE01000082.1 coordinate 5,665, forward strand.
AAGTAGTATTGGTATCGGAAGCGGCATCTCGTTATTTAAATGAACAGATGGTTGATTGCGATAGATTGGGATACCTGTTTGATCTAGTTGGTTGGCAACGCCCGCATAGTTTCATACAAACTCTTCGTAATGCTGCTAGAAGTAAATTCCGGTGGATGGAACGAGTCCCAGGACGCTCGGGCCAATACATGGTTACAGATACAGGTAGGGATATTTTGCTCAAAACTGTTGGAGACCTATAAATACGTTGCCAGACGGGGTACCGAATATCTGGAATGCCAAGTTGATACTCTATTAGATAGTGAGGAGGGGGCAACATGAAAATGTATATAGCCGGACAATGGGTAGATAGAGACAACACTATGTTTGTTCTCAATCCTTTTGATCAATCGATAATTGACACTGTTCCCAAGGGAAGTTCTGGGGATGTCGAACTAGCTATTAATAGCGCTGCTCGTGGTGCGGCGGTGATGGGAAAAATGCCGGCGTACGAACGATATACAATACTTCGTAGGGTTGCAGATTTGATGTCAGAAAGATCAGAAGATCTTGCCAAAACTATAACTAATGAAGAGGGAAAGGTTATAGCTGAAGGTCGAGCTGAAGTTCAAAGGGCAATTCAGACGATCACGTTATCATCAGAAGAAGCTAAACGATTACATGGTGAAACTGTCCCGCTTGATGGAGCTCCGGGTATCACTAGCCAATTTGGCTTCACCATAAGAGTGCCAGTTGGGATTGTTGCAGCCATCAGCCCGTTTAACTTTCCACTTAACCTTGTATGTCATAAAGTTGGACCTGCTCTAGCGGCTGGTAACTCGGTTGTACTAAAACCAGCAGGGGACACTCCTTTGTCTGCATTGAAGCTCACTGAGATATTGCTTGATGCAGGCTTGCCTCCTGAAGCAATTCAATGTGTTACTGGTTCAGGGGCGGAGATTGGTGATGCAATAACAGGTGACAAACGGGTCAGGAAAATTACATTTACTGGTAGTATGGAGGTTGGTGACCAAATATGCCGTAATGCAGGTATCAAAAAGGTTACTATGGAATTGGGTTCCAACAGTCCATTGATTGTTATGTCTGATGCAGACATTGAAAAAGTTGCAGCTGCAACAGTGGCCAGCGGTTTTGCGAACGCTGGCCAAGTTTGCATTTCCACTCAACGGGTATTTGCCGATCAGAATATCTATTCTGATTTTCTTGATGCTCTGGTTGCTCCTACCGATGCATTTGTGGCTGGAAACCCAATGGATGATGCTACTAAGATGGGTCCAATGATAAGGGAATCAGATTCTGAGCGTGTAGGTAGTTGGATCTCCGAAGCGGTTGGTCAAGGAGCTCGTATAATAGCAGGTGGGGATCGGGAAGGTACTCTCCATGCTCCTACGGTGGTTGCGGACGTAAAACCGGACATGCGTGTTTCGCGGGAAGAATTATTTGGACCAGCAGTAGCGGTGAGTTCGTTTGATAATATCGACGAAGCGATTTATATGGCTAATGATTCTCGCTTTGGTCTCGCAGCAGGCATATTTACTCAAAATGTAGACTGGGCTATGAGGTTTGCGAGGGAAGTTGAATCCGGTAACCTTCACATCAACTCATCCCCGCAATGGCGTGCGGACATCATGCCGTATGGTGGCCTTAAAGACAGTGGTATGGGAAAAGAAGGCCCTGGATACGCAGTGGAAGAGATGACAGAACTTAAGATGGTGGTTTTCCACATGTAGCGTTAGTAGGATCGATTGTAAAATATAAGGAACCCTAGATAAAAGGGTTCCTTATATTTTGTGACCTGCGTCTTTTAATATTGTGACATGAAATTAGAGGCATAGCATAGGAATATGGAAATTATTGAAAAAGCTCCCGAGCGTATTATGGTTGTCACTCCCCATCCAGATGATGCTGAAGGTGGTTGTGGCGCGACAATGGCGAAATGGGTAAAGGAATATCAGACACAAATTGTAGTAGTTCTGTGCACCAACGGTGATAAAGGAACGGGCGATAGAAGTATAAGTCCGGACGTGTTAGCGTCTATACGTGAAGTCGAACAGCAGAATGCTTCAGATTTATTAGGAGTTCAGAACGTGGTTTTTCTCCGTCACCCTGATGGTGGATTGGAAAATGACCAAGAATTTCGTAGAGAACTCGTAAAAGAGATACGTAGGTATCGGCCTCAAATAATATTCTGTATAGATCCTTACCGTAGTACAACTCATACTCATAGAGACCATCGGATGAGTGGACAAACAGCGTTAGATGCTGCCTGTAGTTATGCTTGGAGTTCTTCGCAGTTTCCAGAACACCTTGAGATAGAAGGGTTGGAACCGCATAAGGTAGAGCAAGCATTTCTCTGGGGATCCGAATATCCTGATGTGTTTATTGATGTTGAAGGATATTTGGATGTGAAAGCCCAATCCCTTTCTGCCCATGTGAGTCAAATGGTCTCAAGTACACATGAAGAACGCTTGGAGCGCATTCGGAATAGGACTGGTGATCAGGGTAAGCTTGTGGGGCTTAAGCATGCCGAGAGTTTTCGCCGGATTAATTTCAATCTGAATTTTCCAAATAGGATATTCACTCTGTGATGATAAAACGCCAGCTTTTAAATATTCTGTAGACTCGCATACAGAGCGTCAGTTTTAGCAGCCATTATAAAATCATTCCTGTGCAAGTTTCTTATCTTATGAGTCCACCAACAGA
>PBPE01000083.1 GCA_002724585.1 Dehalococcoidia bacterium
CCATTAATAACTATTCCAGAGTACAGAATTAGCAAAACTGGTAAAAGTTTCTAAGGAAGTATAACTAGGGGTATAGTTAATTTCCTGCTTCAATAAACCAGTTCCCAATAAGAGAGGGTGTTTCATTAAGTTAAAAGCACTTCTGCTAGTTGCAGCCTTAGTCGGAAACCCAACCTTACTCAGAAGTACTAGAGGAACTACCAAAATATTCGGAACGGTTAATGGTTTAAAAGGCAAGAGGTTCAGTATTTCCCTCCAGAACACAACACCATCCGAAGCCACATTGAAAACCCCTGCTAACGAATTCCGTATTACCATTTCTAATATGCGGGCCAAATCATCTTCGTGGAGAAATTGAAATGGGGGATTATATCCCATAACTCCTATGGGATGAGTACAGTTAAATATTGAAAACAAATTATCATTGGCCGTTGGTCCCAGTACAGGAGTGCATCTTAAAATTGTCACTAGACAATCTGGATGTTCGACTGAAAATGTTGACAATATATCCTCAATAACAACATTGTCAAAACTGTGAGTAAATTCCTTATCATCAGCTAATGGAGATATCTCGGTAATCGGTATCTCAAGATTCGGTTTAGAACCGTAAACGGTATGGGAGCTTATGTAAATAATATGAGCTACGCCTGTTTCCACTGAAGAACCTAATACCGCTTGTAGATTCTTTATCCTTTGCTCTTGTGAATCAATTCCCTGTCTAGCATTACGATTTAGATAGTTGTTTTCAGCCAGATGGACTACTGTATTTACCATTGACCTACGCAAATGAGAACTTATATCGCGATTAATATCTAATCGATACACTTCAATGTCGTGAATGGGTACGGCCGGTGGGTTGATATCGAAGGCTACAAGGCCATATTCACCGCACTCCTCCAAGTAACGTAGCAATCTGGATCCAATATAACCAGACGAACCAGTAACCGCCACTATTTTCTTGTTATCCAACATTAATGACCACCAAAGGGTAGGTTATACGAAGGAGTTAACCGGCATAACAGACAGTCTTCAGTTCTAGGCATAATATCCTTCATGGATATATTTTGCAGCGCTGTATCCGCTACGAATAGCCCCTTCCATAGTAGATGGCCAACCCGTGAGAGTCCAATCACCCGATATAAAAAAATTCTCAATACTTGTCATACACTGAGATCTATATTTAGTAGACCCCGGTTGACAACGAATGGTGGCTTCAGGCTGTTTTAAGATTTTCACGTGCACAGGCGTTTTCAGATCAGGATCATCAAATATGCGAACCAATTCTTCCGAAAAAAATGCAACCACCTCATCATGAGTCCATTTCATATAATCGTTCGCGTTACCGATTGAAAGCACAACACAATAATATCTATCAGGGCTCAACCTCATTGCATCAGAGGTATGATTTGATTCGATGATGTCAGTCCTATTAAATATGGATTCTATAGGGCTATCTACTACCAGACAAAATTTCTCTTCCATGGGTGGCCGCAGATACCATAAATATACATTCATAATTCCAGAACTCCGGAGTTCCGATATATCTCCAGATAGATGGGCAAGCGGGATATTGCTATCATCCAAAACACGAACCAGGTTTGGATACGACAAAGCACTAACAACTATGTCACTATGTACAACCTGTCCACTCCTAAGACGCACTTCCCTAATCCGATTGCCATCCATTTGAATAGATTCTACAGCGCTCCCCAAATATAATTCACATCCCACATCACGCAAATAGCGCTCTGAAGGAAATCCTATGCACTCTGACAATCCAGCGGTAGGATAGAATACGTCGGCGCTTCCTTGTTTACCCAACAAGCCTACTTTAAGAAACATAATCCCCATAGACGCGCTGATATTATCTAAATTATCATTAAAAACAGGCTTAACTATCACACTCCAAAATCGCTTAATAACTCGATCAGATTGGTAATGACTCTTTAACCAATCATGAAATGATACCTCACTCATAGCCTCGCTTTCAGATTGTATTTTGGCCATAAGCATCGCAAGTATTATTCCAATACGTTCCGAATAACTAATGAAAGGGAAACGTAAAATACTGGGGAGAAGATGAAAAGGAAATAACCATGTAGATTCTCTTAAAACCGATTTATTACCACAGGTGTCGCGAATAGATATATTCAAAGGGCTATCAGACACCCAATATTGCGAAGCGTCGATTTTATCCAAGAAGTCGAAAAAATACGAGCAACAACCCAGCGCTACATGCTGACCATTATCAATAGTTTCTAAGGGCCACTGATATTTGAACGAGAAGGAGCGCCCACCCAGAAATTGCCGGCTTTCAACAAGAGAAACTTTGTACCCGAACTGCTGCAGATATATTGCACAAGAAATTCCCGATAATCCTCCTCCCAGGACCGTCGCCGTCTTGGTTATCGCCATACACGACACTTGACCTTAAACCACGTGACAGCTAGCAAAAGAAGCTTTTCTGAAAGGCTAAGACGGATCCGATTAGACAGCACATCGTAACTTTTACGTTCGATCCTATCTAACAGAGCTAAATAGAGGTTACCCAGCAAAGAAGTACAAACTTTGGCATCACGATCTAGATAATGAACAATTCGCATGCCATCTACAAAATAATTTCTCGCACGTGCGACCTGATACTTCATCAACTCCGTAAATTCGACTGTCGCTTGCAACGATCCTAATAGTTCCTCTGAATAACCAAATCGGAGCATCTCATCTGATGGTAGATATATTCTGCCCAAACTTAAATCATCGGCAACATCTCTACAAATATTCGTAAGCTGCATAGCCATACCAAGGCTGATAGCACATTCCTCGGCTCGAGTATCTCTAAATCCAAATACATATATGCACATTAACCCCACAACCGAAGCAGCTTTATAACAGTAATCTTCTAATTCGCTAAAATTCTTATATCTTGATTTGGACAGATCCATTTCCATACCAGATAACAAACTATCGAAGTGTGTAACAGGTATATTAAAACGGTTTATCACGTCAGCCAGAGCGATGTAGACCGGGTCCTCCATATTATAAGAGTCGATTTGTTTTAAATTCTGCTTAACAAGGCTTATTTGTTTTAGTTTTTCATTAACTTCAGCATCACTGTCCGCTATATCATCACAAAGCCTACAAAAGGCATAGATCACATATATAGCCCTTCTTTTTGTACGAGGCAACGTAAGAAAAGCATAGTAAAAATTTTTTGCCTCTGCCCGGGTAATGTCGGAACACTTATCGTAAGCTTCGTTTACATCCATAACTAACTACACACTACCCTTAACATATCTGTTGGCGTCCCGACGCAATAGATATTTCAACAGGTTTGCTAGAACAACCCGTATCCTGTCGTATCTGCACAACTTTGGTCTATTCGATAATACCTTATATTCCATTTGCTCAATAGCTTTCAATACGGCTCCGCCTCCTCTACTGAACAACGCTACATCTAACCTTGCAGGGCCATGTAGATAGTCAATTAACTTATACCCTTGATTTAGGTACTCGTGCGCTCTATTACTTTCAAATGCAACTAATTTCTGAAAATTCAGGTTTTCGATATTATCGCTAAGTTCATCTTCTGAATAACCGAAATAGGACAGGTCTTCTTGTGGTATGTAAACACGGCCTTTTAGAAAGTCCGTCTTAATATCTTGTAAAAAGTTTACTAACTGTAGACCTGTACAGGTCAAGTCAGAATACATTTGCCTTAGCTCATCATCGTAACCAAACAGATACAGAAAAATTCGCCCCACTGGGTTCGCTGAATGCTCACAATAATTCAATAAATCCTCAAAAGTTTCGTATCTGTTTTGATCCTGATCTAATCTATTGGCTAAGATAAGCTTAATGAACGGAGTGATCGGTATTTCAAACGAACGAATGGTGTCCTGCAAGGCATACATAACAGGATTAGTCGGAGTACCTGTATAGCATAGAGTCAGTTGTGATTCCCAGTAGTCTAGCAGCTCTAATCGTCTTGAATGCTCAGACATTCCCGGCCAATGCGGTTTGCGATCCAAATCATTCAGAAATGGAAAATCTAAGGAGGGTTCATCACCAATATCGTCAACTATCCTGCAATAAGCATAGACAGCATATATATTATCTCGCTTATTCTTAGGTATTAGAAGCGATGCAACATTAAAATTTTCATAATGAGAGGTAGTCAACTCTCGACAAAATTTGTATGACTTTTCCAGTTTTTTATCTCTGCTCTGCATAAAACACTATCAATACAAAGTTAGTTTGACACCATGCAAATAGCATATCCCTCTGTGACATATTTACAGTCTACGGCAATACTGCAGACGCCACATGTTTCAGATAAATGATCTAGCCAATACCAAATAACATTGTTCATAAACTTCGACTTCGTCTGTATCTTGACAGTGCTAGGAGTGGCCATATTATCCGATACAAGTCGTATCTAATCATGAGACCTGAAGGTATTGAAATATCATACTCACTCCATAGTTCATCATCCTCAAGATCATGTGGTAGACTACCGATACCATATCCCGGGAACCCAGTACCGGTGAAATAGGGTTCATCCCAAGTACCATCTTGGTTTTGCGTCTCCATCAGATATTGGATTCCTCTATAAATAGAGTCATCAACTTTATGATCGGATGCTATCAAAGCAATGATTGCCCAGCTCGTTTGAGAAGCAGTACTTGGTCCAAGTCCTCTCAACGAAGGATCGGCGTATGATCCACAAGTTTCTCCCCATCCACCATCTTCATTTTGATGACCAACTAACCACGCGACAGCTCGTCCAATGTAAGGCTGGTGCATATCTTCGCCTACCGAGGCTAACCCAGGCAAGACGCAGCCAATTCCATAAATATAATTGACTCCCCACCTGCCAAACCAAGAACCATCCCTTTCTTGGTTGTCCTGCACAAATCTACACGCTCTAGTTACATTTACATCCTCGCGACTGCAACCTAGTTTCCCCATCATCTCAAGAACATGTCCCGTTACATCAACAGTTGGAGGATCTATAATTTCTCCAAAATCAGAAAACGTAAGATCCGACAAGTATTTACTGCAATTATCCTTGTCAAAGGCTGCCCAACCACCAGATTGGGATTGCAGTCCCAATACCCAACTAAAACCTCTCTCAATCGCATCCTTGATTTCAGAAGTGGCCATACCATCTTTAAATGCTTGAGACAAACACATAATAGCTAAAGCTGTGTCGTCAATATCTGGATAATTATCATTGTGAAATTCAAATGGCCAACCGCCTGGCAAAACGTCGCTAGCATTGATAACCCAATCACCTGTAGCAGTTATTTGATTGGATAGCAGCCAAGTTATAGCTTTGTAAATTGCCTCTGTTTCAACATCTAATCCGGATTCCAATAAGGCTAATAAACCCAAGGCGGTATCCCACCCCGGAGAAATACACCCCTGTACAGCCATATCATTGTCATACTCCCAACATAACCTGTCTACACCAGATAAACCTTTCTGTATTACCGGATTTTGCGTATCAAATCCCAACGTATTCAAAGCCAGAATCGAATAAAAGGTAGATGGCTGAATTCCTGCCCATAGACCATCTTTTTCCTGATGGGTTAATATCCAGTCTAATAGTCTATTCTCCGCTAATTTCCTAAAGGGGTGAAACGGTTGTGCTTCATATATACCCATTAGTTTATTGACCAACATAACGACCCTATTCTGCCTTGGTTTCTGAGCTACAAAGCAATCTGCCGAATATCCAGATCGAATTTCACCTAGGTTTGCATAATCGGGGACTGCAACAACCGGTCTCCGACCGAACAAAATAAGCAATGGAACAATAGTCGGCCTCGCCCAACTGGAGAATTTATATATATTAAATGGGAGTCCCCGTGCCAAAAATACCATTTCAGGTATCATCCGCGGTATATCCGTCCAGGGCCACTGATTAAGTAATGCCAGCCAAATTTTCGTAAATACACGAGCTTTAGGAATACTCCCATTAGCCAAAATAAATTCTCTGGCTTTAACTAATTCAGGTGAGTTTGGATTATACCCAGAAAGTTTTAAGGCAAAATAACACTCAATAGAAGTGCTTAAATCGCCAGGAGATCCATGATATTGCCCCCAAGAACCATCTGTTAACTGCTTGGATAGAATCCTGTGCACAACTTTACTTAGCTTACGGGAATCAACAACTCCGAGGAAATAGACGAGGAAGACGTATTCAGCTTCCATAGTATTATTGCATTCGAGCTCACCCCACCAATATCCCTCAGAATATTGCGCGCTCTTTAAAAAAGTTTGTGTACGGTTAATAGCGTCATTGATTTGATCTACATGACTACCGTAAAAACTAGTGTAATTGCTTTTTCTTAATATAGACACTAATCAACTATCTAGAGAACCATAAATTAGGAATAGGCAACTGAAAAATAAATTTAGTCCTAATATTGTCTATTGACTAAGAAATTAATAAGGTCTCCTATTTCTTGGTCAACCCAATGAGGGAGGTCTATTGCAGAAATAGATGATAACGCGAGCTCAGCACTTTTCTCAGTAATGTGCCCTGAATATTGAGGAGCACCAACGTCCTCCAATATGGTCATCACTTTCGCCACGTCATCGTCGTTATCGATTTCTTTATTGTAAATAGAAATCAATTCCTCCTTAGCCGACCCTGAAGCATGTTCAAATCCATATACTACTGGAAAAGACTTTTTCCTTCGTCTTATATCATTATCATTGGATTTGCCGGTCTCAGATGCATCTCCCCAAATCCCCAAATAATCATCTCTTATCTGAAAAGCTCTTCCGATATGGCTGCCAAACTCAGAAAAGGCATCCGTGATATCCGTGTTGTCCGTGGCTATAAGAGCTCCTATATGCACTGAACTTCTCAGTAAGGCTCCGGTCTTACGACCCACCATTCCCAAATAATCTTCTGCTGAGATATCAGTACGAGTTTCAAACTGTAAATCTAGGCATTGACCCTCAATCATTTCGAGATAACTCTCTGTCAGAATTTCAGAAACTTTCAGAACTACATTTACAGGAACACCGGATTCGATTGTCATTAATGCTGTCAAATCACCCACCGCCTGCATAGCATCTCCTGCCACGAGAGCCTTAGGGACACCCCATATAGACCATACTGTTGACTGATGACGGCGTTCTATGTCCTGATCCTGTATATCATCATGAATTAAAGAGAAATTGTGAATCAGCTCTAGCGCAGCAGCTCCTAATACCGCTCCTGATATATCCCCGTTAAGAGCGTCGCAAGCGAACATGCATAGCGTTGGTCTAAGTGCTTTTCCTTGAGACGAAGCAGTTTGGGACATGTTGCCTTCTTGATCAACCCATCCTAAATGGTATTTTAGGAGATTCGGGATCTCTTTTAGCTGCAAGTCGGATATCGATGTACGAAGAGTTTTCGCTATCTCAGAACGATATCTTTCAAACATGTGTGGCAATGGAGGGCTTGGTTTCTTACTCGATTGCATGTACGGTGTCCCAGACAGAAGTAACCTTCAATAAGGAAGGACCATTGTTGAACTCTATTTTTTGGACAGAAACCGGATCGAATCCTAGCAAAGCAACCTAGACACTGTCAATTATGCATTCGTATGGTACTACTAGTCAGTACCCCTGATTGACCAAACAGATTTTTTCTTTCTCTTCAACAAGCCATACACTCTAGTTCCGTCCCAACTATCCAATCGTTGTTCCCATTCAACGTATTCTTCATAAGCCGATTGTAGTTTTTCACGAATTTGCAACTCTGTAACTTCGGCTTGTTCCAAACTGTTTGTACTAAAGCTACCGTTTCCACTGCTAAATGCTCGGATCGTCACTTCAGAACTAACATTATCTTCCAGTAATTCCTTGGGCAAGAATTGCTCAAGGGAGAGTGGATATTCAACAGCACAATTAAACTCCATCACACCGTCATTATCACCGATTTCCGCGTTGAATCTAATTTCGACTTCCTGCATATCTACACACACCATCCCAACAACATCACGTGTACACACGATTCTCAAAATCATGAAAATTTCTTAGCTATTTGTATTAGCAATACAATCTTACTAAAAGTAATACCACCAATCAGTAATTATTAAAGCGAGTTTTCGTAAAAATGATAAGGCTAAAAATCCAATGGAGTTCAGATATACATGTGAGTTAGATATTAGCTAAATCAACTTAATTAACGCAGGTCCGAGGTGTCGTCGCTGTGAGAACCTCGTAGAACACAATGCCCACACTTACGGCAAACAGGATGAAGATTGTTGTATTCAGGGTGCTTTTGAGTACAGAATCCTGAGTCGGCATCCTTACAGCGAGGACATCCTTCACAATAACGCCCACCAGTACTTGTTACTTTTTCGGTCTCTCTGTCCGTTAAAGTTACCATAACGGTTACCTAAATGAATTCAAATGGTCGGGGCGGCCAGGATCGAACTGGCGACCTCCTGGTCCCAAACCAGGCGCCCTACCGCTGGGCCACGCCCCGATTATATTTGCCCCTTGATACTATGGTACCCCCGGAGAGGATCGAACTCTCGTCTCTGGCTCCGGAGGCCAGCACTCTATCCGCTGAGCTACAGGGGCACTCCGAAAGATTAGCATAACACGTGAATATAGAGGCTCACAAGATTGATATATCCTAGACAAACATCTCGACTCCTAATAGACTACGGAGAATCGACGAGGAGGATCGCATATGCCTGTATTTAGCCCTGAATTTCTACATAAAGCAGCTGTACACATCTACTGTGCCAAAGGGACGCCCGAAGAGGAAGCTGAGATCGTTGCAGCACATCAAGTCAAAGCCAATCTAGTCGGACATGATTCGCATGGCGTTATTCACATAGCAGAGTACTGTGAAAGAATTGACAAGGGCCATATAGTACCCGGAGCGCCATTTGTCGTTGAACAAGAGACACCAACGACTGCTGTTATAAATGGCAACTGGGGTTTTGGATTCGTCGTCACCGAAAAAGCCACTAAAATGGTAATTGAAAAAGCCAAGACTAGCGGCGTGGCAGCCATCACAATACATCTTCAGAGCCATATAGGCAGGCTCGGAGACTACACTACAATGATAGCTCAGGAAGGTATGATAGGCATGATTACCGCTGACTCCGGAGCAGGCCCAAAAGCAGTCGCACCTTTTGGTGGACGTGCACGGAGACTAGGGACAAACCCAATATGCATGGCAATACCCAGCGATCTTGAAGGACAAGTGTTGCTCGATATGGCCACCAGTGCAGTCGCCGCTGGTAAAATAAATCTCGCCAGAAATCGTCAAGAAGATGTCCCGCCCGGATGGATAATAGACAAAGACGGTAATTCAACCACGGATCCTAATGACTATTCTAAAGGTGGGGCTATATTACCTGTCGGAGCAGATCAAGGGCATAAAGGATATGGATTATCCTTCATGGTTGAAATTTTCTCCGGTTTACTCACCGGGTTAGGATTTGGTATCGACCCCCAAGCAAGACACAACGACGGAGTATTCCTAGTTGCTTACGACGTAGAAAAATTTAGACCACTGGCGGACTTCAAAAAGGATGTCAAAGATTTTGCAGAATTCGTCAAAACATCCCCTCCATCTGCTGGTTTCAGCGAAGTACTATACCCAGGAGAAATAGAATTTAAAACGGAGCAGAAAAGAAGAGCAGAAGGAATATTCATAGAAGACGAAACATGGAAACAAATAACGGAGCTTATAGCGGAGTTGAAGGTACAGGATAAAGTAGGAAATCCATTTTAATCCAGCCTACAGGCCAACTAGAGCCCCCTTAATGGAACCACGTTACTGGGGGCTTTTGCTTTTGTTAAGTGATTTATACAAAACCTGTAACAGAGGTATCTCTTGAATTTTAGACTCATTCAAGTCATCCCAGTAAATACCAAGAGGTCTGGCCTGAGACCTCTCGCAATAGATAATCTCTTTCTCTGAAACTATGTAATCTACTGGCACGTCATGACGGGAACATGGGAATGACTCGTCCAAGATTTGCATATGGTCTACAGTTGTCAGAACTGCTGTTTCATCTGTAACAGATCCATACTCTGTAGCTAACGCAAATTCTATATCAGCAAATCCGCCACCTTTACCAATCCGATTGCCTTCCCGATTAACTGCTACTGAACCAGATATTACAAGATCTATCTGATTTAAATCATCAGGCAAGATAGGCTTCCCATACTTCAACGCTCCTTCCATTGTAGATAACACTTCGGACGATACTCCCAATGAAGAATTAATTTCAACAAAGCATTTTTGCTGACTAAGTCGGGGGACTGCCATATAAACGATCTTTCCAGATTCCAATGCCAGTTTACGTAAAGGCCTTTGCGCTTTATCTGGATTGCTCTTTATGACTGAGGCGGCCGTCCATACATCAAGATTTATTACATTAGCAGCTGCATCTTGAGAACGCTTAAAATCCGGAATTTTATCGTATAAGTCTACGCCATTGGCAACCCCGGATTGTTGCATAGTATCCCAAATAAATTTTCTGATTTGGTCTTTGTGTCTCACAGCTTCTCCTACATTCGAGCGTTTAGTCATATTAAGCGGGGACACCAACCATAGCCTGTATAATCACAATAGGAACAGCAACGATTATAAACCCAACAACAACAACTCCTACTGCCCTCCACATGGATCTATAATCTAAGACTTGTTTAACAGCCATGGTCATCGCACATAATTGCCATATGCTTACCATTACCAACAAAAATTGTCCGATAATCGGTAAAGCGGAAAACACAAACAACACTCCAGGAGCCTGCGAGAACGCGGTTCCTCTAGCCATTTGACTCCAAGTAGCATGCGTGCCTTCAGTGTTAAACAACTTAGTACCAATAATATATGTTATAAAAGCCCAGATAGCCCATTTTACAAGGCCAAATACAACACCGGCCGCAATCGCGATTATAAAATTCCCCCCAAAAGTAAAATAACTTCCGAGTGCAGTAGCAATTGCGACAATAATCACAACCATCGCTGCCTGCAGCGTAGCCGTGTGATCATGTTCAACTTCCTCAAACATACTCGGCTGCAATAGTGCAGCACCGATCATTCTTCGTATCATGAATCTCTCCTGAAAATTAACAAAATAGACAGAGTCAATCATATACGAGATGGATCGTTGAGGTACTAATTATTTTGAGTGCGTTTGATCCAATTTCTATTAATTGGGCAGTTAAGTGCTATGCCAACAATTACACAAACGTCCGAAAATACAACTGACTGGTTTGGAAGTGATCCGTATAGCATGCCTCTTTTCCGTCGGACAATGGCCAGTTACAATAGTGACACACAAAAACTTCACCGAAAGGCCGGCCTACCTAAAGAAATGCCCGACAGAGATGATGAGCTGACGCTCAGTAGAAAAGTAAAACTAAAGAGACTCACTGACAATGGTATTGATCCATATCCTCCTCGTTATACTAGGACATCCCCAATATCAGACGCCATAGAAAATTTCGAGTCAATAGATTCTCCAGACTGTACATCACAAAATGAACAGAGTGTGTCTTTGAGCGGAAGAATTATGTCTATTCGTTCCATGGGGAAAGCATCTTTCTTAGATATACGAGACGCTTCAGGAACAATCCAGACATTGATGAGACAAAATGTTCTAGAGCAATCCTATGAGACCTTGAAAGATATAGATATCGGAGATTTCATAGGCGTAACTGGGACCGTTATGAGAACGCGTACAGGCCAAATCACAGTAGATACTAAAGAGTTTGTTGTACTTTCAAAAGGACTAAGACCCCTACCTGAAAAATGGCATGGACTTAGAGACGTTGAAATACGATATCGGCAAAGATATCTGGACCTTATAGCTAATCCTCAAGTGAAAGATACGTTCGTGCAAAGGGGAAAAATTATCAAAGGCATCCGTGATTTCTTTGATGATAGGGGATTCATAGAAGTCGATACACCTATCATGGTACCTGTAGCGGCCGGCGCACATGCTAGACCATTTATCACTCATCACAATGCCCTTGACCAACAGTTATATTTGAGAATCGCCACTGAACTGTATTTGAAGCGACTAATTGTGGGAGGATTTGACAAAGTATACGAGCTAGGCCGTGTATTCCGTAACGAAGGTATCGACCAAGATCACAACCCTGAGTTCACTCTGCTAGAAAGCTACGAAGCTTATGCCGACTACTTTAGTGTAATGACTATGGTAGAAGAAATGGTATCAAAAATAGCCACTGACATATTCGGAAGTGCCAAAATACCTTTTGATGGCCATATAATTGATTTTTCCCCCCCTTGGGCCAAATTGGACCTAAGAGAAGAATTGCTAGCTAGAAGTGGTATAGATATAGACGAATATCCAGACGACCACTCTCTAACACAAGTCGCTCGTAATAAAGGGCTGGATGTAGGGCCTCTAGAGAGTAGAGGTAGGCTAATAGATAAACTTCTGTCAACATACGTCGAACCCAACTTAATTCAACCCACGTTCCTATTAGATTATCCAGAGGACATGTCTCCCCTTGCAAAAGCAAAAAAGGATCAACCTGGATACGTCGAACGCTTTGAGGCATTTGCAGCCGGAATGGAAATAGCTAACTCATATACTGAATTGAATGATCCGGTGGTCCAAAGAGAACGGTTTGAATCCCAAGAGAAAATCAGGGACATATACGAAGACGACGAAGTAGACCGGAAAGACGAGGATTTCCTTACTTCGATAGAGTATGGCATGCCCCCTACTGGCGGATTAGGGATGGGAATAGATAGACTCGTTATGCTATTAACCGGACAGGCAAGCATTAGAGACATTTTGTTGTTCCCACAAATGCGGTCAATTAATGAACAACAAAACTCAGAAGACCTAGAATAAAACGGTCGTATTAGGAAAGATATACACATGCTATCTCTGGAATTAATTAGAAAAGATCCTGGCTTTGTTAAGGCAGCTATGCTATCCAAAGGAGAAGACGACTGCATTGATACAATCCTAGAATTAGACTCCAGAAGACGCGAAGCCGTTACAGAAGGTGACGAGTTACGTGCCAAAAGGAATGAAGTTAGCAGGCATATTGGACAAGCTAGATCTTCTGGAGAATCTCCATCGGAAGAAATTTTAGAAGAAATGCGCAAAGTTGGAGATAAAATAAATGACCTAGAAGAGACTGTGCGGCAATTAGACGCTGAGATCAATGGCTTTTTAATGGGATTACCCAATATACCACGAGGCTCAGCTCTACAAGGAAATGGAGAGGAAGATAACAGAGTAACACGTTCATGGGGAATACCTCGAGATTTTGAATTTACTCCTCTAGCCCATTGGGATATCGGCGAAAACCTTAGGATTATTGATTTTCAAAGGGGTGTCAAATTATCTGGTAGTCGTTTCTACACCTTGTCCGGATACGGCGCTAGATTGGAGAGAGCTATAATCTCTTGGATGCTTGAACTACACGGTCGGGCTGGATACACGGAATTAGCTCTACCAATTATCGTCCGTAGAGAAATCATGGAAGGATCCGGTAATCTCCCGAAATTCGCAGACAATCTCTATCATGACGAAGAAGATGATTTATGGCTTGTACCCACAGCAGAAGTTCCAATCACAAATCTGCACCGCGATGAGATACTAGACTATAATTCATTGCCGATATATTACGTAGCTCACACTCCATGTTTTCGTAGAGAACAAGCTGCAGCAGGTCGAGATACTAGAGGTATAAAGAGAGTACATCAATTCAATAAAGTAGAGATGTATAAGTTTGTAGCACCAGAGGAATCTGATTCCGAGCTTGAAATGTTGTTGTCAGACGCTGAATCGGTTTGTAAAAGCCTTGATCTTCCATACCGCATAATTGAAATATGCACTGGCGATATGTCCTTCCCATCGGCTAAATCGTATGATATTGAGGTATGGGCATCAGGATGTGCAGAATGGCTAGAAGTCAGTTCATGCTCTAATTGTACAGACTTCCAAGCACGTCGATCTAACATAAGGTACCGACCTGAAGAGCAGACTAGACCCGATTTCGTTCATACCTTGAATGGCTCAGGCCTAGCCCTGCCGCGGGTGATGATTGCTATACTAGAGAACAATCAACAGCAGGATGGATCAATAACAGTCCCAGAGGTCCTTCGACCGTACACAGGTTTTGATACTATCCCTGGGCACATATAAAACAAACTATCTTATTTCTCTATGGGAGCACCCACTATACTACCCCACTCGGTCCATGAACCGTCATAATTACTAACATTAGAGTATCCCAATAGTTGAGTAAGAACAAACCACGTATGGGATGACCGTTCACCTATCCTGCAATATGTCACGATGTCGCCTTCACCGGTTACACCCTTATCTGTATACAATTGCAGTAAGTCAGCATACGACTTAAAGGTACCGTCACTATCCGTAGCCTGCGCCCAAGGGATGTTCTTCGCACCTGGGATATGCCCTGACCGCTGTGATCCTTCCTGAGGCACATTCTCGGGAGCGACTAATAACCCGCTATATTCATCAGGAGACCTCACATCTACTAAAGCAAGCCCTGGTTTTGATAAATCAGTCAAGATTTGGTCCCGATACGCCCGCAAGGATTCATCCGGTTCTTTCGCCATATATGGCACAGAATCTACTTGAGTTTTAGTTGTTACTAAGGGTTTCCCTTCTAACTCCCATTTTATGCGTCCACCATTCATTATTCGAACATCGTTATGCCCATAGTATTTCAATTGCCAAAACGCCCAGCAGGCAAACCAATTATTGTTGTCGCCATACAAAACAACGGTTGTGGAATTACCAATGCCAGAATCTGACAATAATTTTTGCATCCCTTCTTTATCGATCAGATCTCTTACCAGACCTTGTTGTAATTGGCTTTGCCAATTCCAACCAACTGCGCCAGATATATGCCCTTGATCATACACACTCGTGTCTACATCTACTTCTACCAGTCTTATACTAGTATCATCCAAACGTTCATATACCCATTCAGTTTCTACTATAGATTCTGGGAACGCATAATCATTCATACTTAGTTCTCCTACTTGTAATCTATTTAACTCAACTGTGCATCTTGATTACTTATAACAATTATGCCTCCATAATAGCCGCCTCTGTTGAGAATGAGATTCGCCGGGCGGACTAGTTCGTTCTTCGATAAAATACATTTCAAACGTCATCAAATCAAAGTCTGTTTCTACGACCGGGTCATTCCAATTTCTACATAGGTATTTACCATAGTAAAGTCGCTCGTCTTTGAACTTGGGTTTATATAAGGTCAGTAAATATTTTCTCCACCTATTGTTAACATACGTAGCAGAGACATCATCTGGTTTCGCCCAGTTAACTGGATTGCGAGAATATACGTCCACGGTACCACCATTCCTCAGAGTTCCAGGTATGACAAACCAACCATCCCCGAGGGCAGGGTACGGAGCAAACATATGCCATTCTTGGTATATACGGAACATTGGCCCAGGCCAATACAGTAAGGATGGAACTTTCCAATTAATCTGGTCTGTGACAGATATATTCCACATTATGACATACGCTAGAATTACAACCGTGCAAATCTTGGTCCACCGTGGCAATCTAAAATGATTATCCCGATATCTAAGGTGTACTGTAGCCTTAGAAAACATTCTTCGATTATCAGCAACATATTCATACATGTTAGTGCCAACTCGAATAACCGGCGACACATTGAGCAAAACTGCTGCATATCCAATTATCGGAGCTTGCCTAAGAGCATACATAAAAGCTTCAAACCGAATTAATGTGTTTCCGTCAGAAGTCACGACTACCCAACTATTATTCTCTCGAAATATTGGTTCAATATTGGGATCAGCCTGCGCCGGCTGGACAGTAACATTTCTCCAAACCAATATAACTCTGAGAATATCAACGATTTTCTTACAAAAATCGCAGTCATTGTCATAATAGATGTGAAAGTAAGTTTCTGGTCTATCAAATAATATTGACCATAATTTATCCCAGAAGATAGACGGAATCACTATAGCCCACACAATGATTGATACAGCTGGGAAGTAACCTATGTTCAGAGTAAGTGCTATTCCAATATGGAGTCCCATAAACGCCAATATTACGAGTAATCGGGATATATCGTTTCTGATTGGAGAAAACAGTAGTATAGGTCCCAACAGTTCAAGCCATAAAGTGAGCCATGTTGCAGCCTTCATTAAAAGAGGAAATGATAATAGAGCAGTACCAATCCTAGTCGCATACATATCCAAATTCATTGCGTAGTAAACAGCGGTATATTCTTGCATCCAGGTTGGGTGTATTTTGGCAATCCAATTGAATAGATACACAAGGGATATCTGAACTAAAATCGCTAGACTAGGCAATGAGAAATATCGGTCAGACCCTCGAATATCACTCCGGTTGCTGTCTAACGCATGATCTAGTGAAAACCTGGCGCCTAGCGGAAGAAACATACTCCAAAAAAGCACGATGCATAGCAATATATCCCCACCAGAGAGGATAATGGGATTTCTAGAATGTAATGAAACTATCAAGATCCAACAAATGATTGTCATCCATTTAGTCTTAAAGCCAATCAGGAGCAATAACGCAACGACGCCGTGGATCAGAAATATTACCGCCTCCACTTCAAGCATCCCGGTAATATTATGCAAAGACAGGTGCCAACGATTCCCTACACCTTGCGTCAACGCCCACCTAGGTAAAACACCTAGGTCTGTGTAATGTGCTTTAAGGTCAAAAGACCTCTGTATCAAGTCAATGATTATTAGTAATGAAATACCTATTCTAAACAGCGCCAGTGAACGTAAATCTACCGAACAGACTTCTTTGAACAAAGTAATCCACGGATTAGTAGATGTGGGCGTTTGGAGAGTGGACATAATTACGGCTTAAAAATGGGCTGACAGTGGATCCGAAACTCCTATCATGCTATCCCTGGTGACTAGGGCAGCCAGAGATTCTTGATCGAATCCATCTGTGCCTAAAGGCCTTCTTGGGATTACCATATATCGCAGGTCTGCAGTGCTATCGAGGACTCTGACTTCGATATCATCTGATAATCTCAATCCGAATTCCTCCATAACTTCCCTAGGTGAAACTACCACCCTTGATCTGTACGCCAGACTTTTATACCAGTCAGGAGGTCTTCCAAGGAGCATTCTTGGGTAACAGGAACATAGCGTGCAAACGACAACGTGATGTATATCCTCTGAATTTTCAACAACTTTTAGATATGGGGTTTCATCAGGGAGCTTGTATCCAATTTCCTCCAAAGCCTCAGAGGCATTAGCCAATAATTTAGTCTTGAACGAATCATCCAGCCAGGCTAGAGCCACAATCTTCGCTCCGTCGGCAGGTGATTTACTATCCATAGCATTCACTTCGCTATTGATTTCATTAGTTGTCATAACGCCTTTTTGAACTAGTAGCGCCTCAATAGCTTTGGCTCTCGAAGCATAGTAACTTGGTTGTATTTCCGATTCACTATCATGATCTCCATGATTTACCTGTTGTTCGTTTGACATTCATTCAACCTTCGTTAATAGAGTTTAGCCAATGCTCATATATATCAATCAACAATTTGTCAGCAATGTTGCCCTTATAATCAGGCCATAAATCTTTCTGCAGGAATTCTACCGTATAAAGCGTCTTTAGAGGATATCCATCATATCCATACGCTAACCTTTCTGGGTTCTTAAATCTGCCACAGATTGACTCAATAATCCCAGTTTTACCTTGTATATATATTGGGGTTCTATAATGTCCCCTTGGAGAATCTATCCGGACTGCTACAGAATCCCCAATGTTGAACCTATCCATGTTATTTCCTCAGCAGAACCTACTCAGACATCAGCTCAGCCATTTTCTTATCTATCTCTGCAGTAGACAAAAGTTCATTTTCTGTTACTAAAGTTTCCAAAGCAAAAGCCCAACGTTCATAATAAGTCATTTGCTCATATTCATCTTTGGGAATACTTTCAATCACTCTACGCATCTGGTCAGTACTTCTCAATCCTTTACTTCCTAACACCGCGTGCATAGCGTCAACTCTGCGTTCCCAATCCATTAACTCATGCTCTTCCCTGTTTATTGGAGTGTCATCCGGAAGGCCACCTCTATCGTGAACACCTCTCATAATCGCCCCTATTTGTCTTATTTAACCTTCATTTACCGAGAAAACTAGTAGTCGTTCGTAAACATTATACTAATCATTCTGGATTTGGTAAGGGTCGCCTCATAATACCAAATGTTACGGCACCCAGAGCAAATATAATTGTAAATATCCATAGCGGTAACGTGTAGTTACCATGTAAGTCAAACCACCACCCGACGAAGAATGGAGCCAACAAAACGCCTGGAAAGTTAGCCAATTGTACAAATCCACGGAGCCTCGTAAAAGTTTTTCTACCAAAATACTCACCTAGAGTAGCCCAATTTGTAGGTGCACTTCCATCAGCCACTGAAAACAATAGTACAAACACTAACACTACCCATACACCCTGAAATCCCATGGCTAACAGCGCAAACGACCCAGTTCCAAATATAGCCGCCATCATTAAAACCCAATTCTTCGGAAATCTATCTCCCAACCAACCAATAACGATATACATTAGCATGGTCATGAAAAGTAGCAGCGAAAAAGCCAATACGGCGATTTGTTCGCTGACTCCAACGCTGACAAATATCGGAATGATATGTAGCATGATTGCTGCTTTAGCAATTAAACGAAACGCCGTAGCCAACACCAGAATCCAATATGTAGGCGTCAACATAGCAGTTTTCAACTCATATTCCACCGGGGCAATCCATCTGGAACCATCACCAGATTCCGAGACCTCAACTGGAACATCGGTAATCTTGGGATCACCATCCATCGTCAACCCCATGCTTTCGGGAGTGTCCCGTATGAAAAATGCTAGGGGGAGAACGACACCCAGTATCACCAAGCCAATTATCGTAAATGTTGCGTTTAAACCAAGACTTGCAATCGACACGGCAACTAAAGGGACCAACACGACCGGTACTATAGAATCAAGAGCATGAAATACGGACATAGCCATAGATTTCTGTCTATAGAACCAATTATTAAGAAGAGTAGCCATTGGATAGGAGAAGCCAATATTGCTGCCGACAGTTATTATCCCTAAATATACGATAGCAAATGCCCAAATGTTGGGAGAATATCCTAGTATGAGAAACCCACCGCCGCTCATAGTTGCCCCAACAAAAACCAATGCTCTAGGCCCAAACTTATCAACTAACCATCCGGCTAATGGACCTGTAGGCCCATTCTCCGCTCTAGCTAGTGAAAATATCAGGGATACTTCTGCTCGAGTAGCCCCAAAGAACTGCTCTACTGGCAAAATAAATACAGGAAATCCCTTATTAACAGCGGTTTTATTTATGGAGGTTACGAAGGCTCCTAAACCTACCATCCACCAGCCAAAGAACATATTTGAAAGTTTGAATTTACTAATCAACAATAATCTGGTCCTGTCGACACAATTTATAGGTTCCATTCCTGTTACATGGTATTAGAATAAAATAAGCTGCATTACTTTTTAAAAAGATCATAGTGCTGGGATGCTCTGTTTCTCAGTATGGTCCGGCGGAGTTACTGTAACCACTACCAATGCTCCTATCGCATAAAGGCTTATCAGAAGCCACCAAGCAGACGTGTAAGTTCCTATACCATCGTGCATATACCCAACTACCGGCGCCCCCAGGCCAGCACTAATTAAATTAACAGGCATCACTAATCCACGTATCGCGCCAAGGAATTCCCTGCCGAAATAAGAAGCAAATATATACGAATGCACAACCATGCCAGCACCCACAGATAACCCAAAGGTAATTGTAGATGCAAACAGAAATACTTCATTGAATCCACATATCATAAGGAAGATAGCCACTGTGAAGCCCACGAAAGACATTCCTGCTATATATCGAATAGGAAATCTGTCTGCAAGCCATCCTGAAATTAGTGCCATTGTAGCTGCACCTGCAGCATCTGCTGAAAAAGCGTACGAAACAATATGCGGATCAAAACCTAGCTCTACCCAATAAGGAATTCTATGGACACTTGCTCCTCCCTGCGCCATCCCTGTCACGGCGAATACAAACATTAGCTTCCATAAGGCACCTGTGTGAAGAGCCTCTTTAACGGTCCACTGTATTTCCGATGGCGGGGTTACACTATCAGTATCAATCTTATTGTCAGGTAATACTTTATCGCCATCAACTACCAAACCCATATCTTCTGGTTGACGCCTTAAGAATATAAGGGATATTGGCGCAGCGATGAGAAAAAATATTACTGCTAATGCAGACCAGGCACCTCTCCAGCCCAAATTACTTATAAGAAACTGCGTAAATGGCAAAAATACGATTCCGCCTATTCCCAATCCTGTTGTAGCGATAGCTAAAGCTTTACCTCGCTTCCTGAGGAACCATTTAGCTACCGGAACAGACGTGACAATGCCATTAGGCGTTGCCAAACCCGATATACCCACAACACCGAATAAAACTATTATGTGCCACGGAGATGTAGCTCTTGATACAAGAAAAAGACATAACCCAATAGCGAGGGCCGAGACTGGTATGTAAATTCTTGGGCCGTAACGGTCTATTAATCTTCCGACGACAAAACTTGATAGACTGGCAGATACACGCCTGGTTGTTTGTGTCCATCCAAACTGGCTTCTGGACATATGTAAAGCGTTAGACATTGGCAGAACAAAGAGACCAAAATTAAGGTTTCCAGTAGCCATAGTTGAGAAATTGACAGCCCACATGGTGGCAACTATTACCCAACCGTAAAATAGTCCGTCAAATCTAGATTTTATGACACATCTCCTGCTACCAAATATAAGGCGGGTCTTTGACCCGCCTTATATTTGGTTAGACCTTCATATATCTAATCTTGGAACTGCGGCATAACTTCTTTAGCAAAGAGGTCCAATGAATTTTTGACCTTTATACTCTCTATTCCACCATAGTTGACAAACAATATAATTTTTCTGACGCCCAAATCACTCAATAATTGAACTTTTTCAATAAGTTCATTAGGTGTTCCAAATAGAACGACATTCTCGCACATTTCTTCATAATCTACAGATGATGTTGCAGAAAACCGCCTGCGATATTCACTGAAATTTTCAGGTAATAGCTCACCTCGACGTTCCGGAGGAGCTCCTACTTCCGCGCTGGTTTCTTTAAACCACATAAATGGCACTTCTGAATCTTCCCGTACTTGCTTTTTATCCTTATGGGTATACATTGCTCTGGCAACTGTCACTTGATACGGGTCAAATGCCGAACCTGATTCTCCTACAGCCGAACCAAAGTAATTTATTTGCTCCCCTACTCTTGCGAACGATTCGCCTTGTCCGATAAGAAGATTCCATCCGTTCTGCGCTATGCGATCCATACTGGGCTGACTGCTTGCTGCGACCCATAATGGAGGATGTGGCCTCTGAATAGGTTTCGGATGTACCGTCATGTCATTAAAAGTCCAAAATTCCCCATCATGATCGAAGGCCACTTTGCTTGTCCAACCTTGTATGAGCACATCCAGAGCTTCTTTAAAACGCCTATCAGCCTCATCCATTGGAATATTCAACCTGTTGAATTCTCCCCATTGATATCCTCTACCCACGCCTAAATCGAGCCTACCGTTACTAAGTAGATCTACCGTAGCTGTTTGCTCTGCTATATCAATAGGACTATGGAATGGGAGAACTGTTACTGCAGTTCCCAATCGAATATCACTCGTCTTTGCAGCTAGATAAGACAAAACTGAGAATGTAGACGAAACTATTCCATGTCTAGAAAAGTGATGTTCCGTGAACCATACTGATTCATATCCTAGTTGCTCCGCCCACAAAACTTGATCCAATGCCTCTTCATAATATTCTTGTTGTCGAGTTGGATCTGGCAATTGAACCGAATGGAATAACCCAAACTTCATGAAATAACCCTTCCTATAAATCTGTAGAACCTATTATACCCTCTAATTAGCGAATGATCTGTCCGCTAACAATCAAAATCCATGCCAATATCTCACGCCATTTAATTTCATTATTTTTCCGAATCCTGGTGACGGCAAATGACCTGCCAAAACTTTGTAATCATTTGCTTCGATAATATTGACTATAGAATGGCGTGTTTGTCTAGCCAAATCAGGATCTATGTCCGCCCTGGACGACCAGTCCATCTCCCGAAGCTGAGCCGTGTTATGCAAAACATCCCCTAATATTATCCCTGTTTCTCCTCCCGAAGATATTTGTATGCTGACGTGCCCTGGAGTATGTCCTGGCGTAGCAATAGCTTTGATCTCGCTAGTTATAGATGTCTCATCATCCAAGAAATCGATCAATCCCAATTCTTGCAATGGCCAAACACAACGTTCAGCGTTAGGAAATCGTTCTTTTATTAAATCCGGATTATGACACGCTTCCCAATCTTTATAACTAAGACAATATCTTGCATTAGGAAATGTCGGAACATGCCTATCATTTTCCTGGGTCAGGTTCCATCCGATGTGGTCTCTATGTGCATGTGTCATTATTACTAGGTCTATATCAGATGGACTAATATCATTTCTT
Organism: Dehalococcoidia bacterium; assembly: GCA_002724585.1. Classification (GTDB taxonomy): domain Bacteria; phylum Chloroflexota; class Dehalococcoidia; order Lucifugimonadales; family UBA3495; genus UBA3495. Next base: position 22,613 of record PBPE01000083.1, read on the forward strand.
TTCATATCGTCCATCAACTCACCCCAAGGTGCATCAGGATGGCGAGAACGTGGACCCATTCCTGTATCTACAAGAATATTCCTCCCATCCGAGCGCAGAAAATAGGACGCTAAATTAAAGCTAACTTTATTTTCTTCAGTCAAATGGTCCCGATACTGATCCCAAGATTCGTCTGGAATATCAGGAAAGAATTCACAAATATCAAATTCAAGCTTCCCATCAGAAATTGACATTATTTCTATGTTTCCGATAGTCATTACATTTTTATTCATAATGCTTTTCAAACCTTTGATGTTTTTATGAACCCTATATCTCCATACCCTATGTTACACACCTAAGCCAACAAATAAACAACAGGGAGACCCTTACGAGTCTCCCTGTCTTTGAGTACCGTTGTACCTCTTATTAAGAGGATTTTTAGTCAGCGAATCTGATTGTGTGTAGGGCGCTCATATCAGCCTTAAGCGGATATGGTTCCCAGGCAATGATGTCGCTGGCCACTCCATATGGAGCATCAAGGTAACCAGGTGCCCAGTCCCAGAGCTGTGCATGTACCTGCTGGTGAGCTGCATAGTATGCGGCTTCCTTTTCTTCAGGTGTGATCGCAGCCAAGAGCGTGTCAACCTTTTCCTCGATTGTTGGGTCATACGTTATATAGCTACTTGAGGACGTACCGAAGCGGCCCTTGTATTTGCTACCTACGTCATAGTCATGCTCGTTGGATCGGACAAGCTGTTCACCTGGTATTGCACCAGAGTACTGCTTATCTTTGATTGATACTTCTTCACCAACGTTTACTTCACATTCGATGTTCAGTTCTGTCTCCCACATGTTGCAGAAGAGCTCTGACATTTCGATGATACGAGGAGCAGAGGCTCCGGCAGGCCATGTCCAAACCTGGTAAGGCTCGTCATAGTTGAATCCTGCGCCATCTGGATAACCCTTCTCCGCGAAGATTTCACGGGCTTTGTCTGGGTCATAAGCTGGCGGATCCAAACCAGGACCGAAACCTAGACCTGATGGTGACACAGCTGCGGTACCCTTGATGTGGAATACATCAGGTCCACCGAAGAATGTCTGAATTGTCTCTTTATTAATTGCGTGAGCCATGGCATAACGAATGTCCTTGTCGTTACACATGAGCTTTCGGCCTTGCAGGTCTAATCCCATGCCTGCACCACCAGCCTGTGGTGGCTGATCGTCTGAACAGCTGTTTGAGTTAATCCAAATTACTGTTGCCTCAGGACCGAAGAAGAGGTTTCCACCGGCTTCTTTGATCTGATCTAGCACTACTAGGTCAGCAGGTATAAGATCAGCGGTACCCGTTCGCAGTGCAGCGATCTGGGTGGACTGCTCAGCGACTAATCGTACTGATAGTTCGTTAAATGCATATTCACGATCTGGGCGGGTTGTGTAACCATCCCATTTCCTGTAGAGAATCTCTTCGGCTGGCAGGTGAGCTACTAGCTCGAATGGACCAGCTGATGAAGGATTGGGGTCAGCTTCGTAAGCTGCGTCACCATAATTCTCAAACCATGCTTGCTGGTGAATAATTCCGCTACTTCCACCGCTGGCGGTCTGGTCGGAAATATAACCAGGGAATGCCGTGTTGACCTGGGTAAAC
>PBPE01000084.1 GCA_002724585.1 Dehalococcoidia bacterium
TAGCAGGCGGAGATTTACTCGGGGATCGATTTTTTAATTGGTTATGGTAATGAACCTTTTGATGCGAGGCTCTCACAGGCCTTGTGAGAGTTGCTCAGGCTTCCATGGTCGCAGTAGATTCTAGGAGGCCCTAGATTGAGCGCTCAGCAGCGATATGCTTAGAGAAGGCGGAAGATTGCTGGATGTTACAGAGACCCTGGGTTGAGGTTGGAGCTCAGAACTCGAGTGCATGGTCAAAAAGGCGTCTACGGGGTCTAAGTCAAGCTGCAAGCCTTGTGTTTGATATTGCATCGGTATGACGATTTTAGGATCAAAGTCTTGCATTATCTGTTGTATCCCATTCAGTTCTATGAGTCCGTGCCCCCCGACGGGTACTAACAGTACGTCGATTGGGCCGAGTTCATCTACAATATTCGTCGTTAAAGGTGTCTGTAGCCTTCCCAGATGGCAGATCTTTATACCGTCAAGAGTAATTGTGAATGCTACATTCCGTTCTTCACGGTTACTTAGATCTCCGAGAGGGGTCATTACCCCTTTTACAGAGACACCCGTGTATTCATATTCACCAGGGGCAGAGAATATTCTAGGATTCCCTGATACATTCTCAGTGTGACTATGGTTTAGATCGTTATTGCTGGTAGTCACTATATTTGCGGACCTATTTTCAAATGCGAAGCCTATGGAGTCAGGGAAAGGATCAGTAATAACTACTGTCTCTTGTGATCTAAGGCGAAAACAGGAATGCCCAAGCCAAATTATTTCCATTAGTATTATGATCCTTTTCGTAAGTTTAAAATTTTCCAGGAAGAGGGAAGGATTAGAGACACGAGTGACAATTTAATTATATCGCCAGGAATGTACGGGTATAGGCCCAGCGATAGAGTGTTCCCTTCCGGTACGAATAATGATAATTGCATTAACCCCGGAATGTAAATGAAGGCGTTCCCCAAGACCATGGCTAATATAATTTTCGGCCCCCTGTCCCAACCTCGTTCACTCAAATATCCTACTATGAATGCTGCTGGAACAAACCCCAATAGATAACCGCCGGTGGCCATATTCCACAATATTCCAGATGCTCCATCAGCATATATCGGCAACCACGCACCAGCTATCACGTAGATAGACATGGAAATCGCGCCGCGTCTGCTTCCTAGGACCGCCCCAGTTAGTAGTACTGAGAATGTTTGTCCTGTTATAGGTACTGGTGTGAACGGGAGAGGTATTGATATCCTGGCGAATCCAGAAGTTATTACGACAAAAGCAAAGATGAGTGCAGCATCGCGTAATATTCTATCAAATGTGATAGGAGCTATCGCGTCTATTATTGTTATTGGACCACTATGATTGCGCATGAATGTTCCTTGCATCCAGACAGCTTCCAACTTTTATCTGGAGTGTTCCGATAGAAAAGAATAAAATGTATTTAATATCCTACGGAGTATTATACTATTATAACTCGTTAAGCAGCATATATTTGTTTCGGCTATTGGCAATGAAAAGAGGTTAGCCTGATGGCAATATCTAACTTACAAATAGCTAATATATTTACTGACATGGCAGCTTTGCTAGAGATTAAGGGTGAGAGTGTGTTCAAGGTCAGAGCATATCAAAGGGCAGCGAACACTATTGAGAACCTTGAAGATTCGTTGGAAGGACTTGTTCGAGCTAAATCAGATCTGAAACAAATATCAGGAATTGGCAAGGCTATTAATGACAAAATATATGAATACATAGAAACTGCACATATCTCTGCTTACGAACGTTTACTGGAAGAATTACCCGAAGGTGTGCTTACTCTAATGACGGTGCCGTACATAGGCCCTAAGACAGCGTATTTAGTCGCGACTCAGTTAGGCGTTAAATCTTTGGAAGAATTAGAGGCAGCAATCCTGGATAACCGTTTATTAACCATAGATGGCATCGGCGATAGAACGTGTCAGATTATTCATCGTAGCTTGCTAGAAATGCGAGTAAAGGATCAGCGGACACCTATAGGTGAGGCACTGCCCATTGCTCATTCAATTATTGATCAGTTAGAAACTGTTTGTGACGATATTGTCAGCTTACATATAGCCGGGAGCCTGCGTAGATGGGAAGAGACTATCGGTGATATCGACATCATAGCTGTATGTCGCGACCCTAAAAATTTATTGAAGGTTTTTACTGAGCTCGAGTGTGTGTCTGAAATACTGGTTCTGGGTGACAAGAAAAGTAGCGTCATTATTGATTCTGGTATACAGGTAGATTTGCGGATTGCAGATACTGCTGCGTTAGGAGCGATGGTCCAATATTTTACGGGTAGCCAGCAACATAACATTCGCTTACGTGATTACGCTAAAGCGAAAGGCCTGTCGGTAAATGAATATGGGATAACGGAAGTAAGTACTGGTATACAGGAGACCTTTGCTGACGAAACTGCTTTATATAACCGACTAGGATTGCGATATATCCCTCCAGAACTTCGATTAGGCCTAGATGAGGTAGAGTGGGCACAGGACCCCATAGAATGCGAGTTGATAACTGAGGCAGATTTACTAGGTGATCTGCATGTTCATACCGACTGGAGCGACGGTAATGATAGTACTGAAGTGATGATTGAAACTGCTAGTGATCTTGGATATGAATATATTGCTATCACAGACCACTCTGCCGGGTTGGGTGTTGCCAGTGGCTTGTCTGTTGATCGGTTGCGGGACCGATTATTGGATATTCGGAAATTACAGGATAAATTCTCTATAAAAATATTTATTGGTTCCGAAGTAGACATAAGGGCGGATGGGACTTTGGATTATCCGGACGATTTATTGGATGAACTCGATATAGTTGTTGCTTCAGTACATTCCGCGATGGGACAACATAGTGACGTGATGACACAGCGGTTAATATCTGCTATGAACCATCAAGCCGTAACTATAGTAGGGCATTTGACCACTAGGATCATTGGTCAGAGACCACCGGTACAATGTGACATGGAGCGGATTCTTGAAGAGGCAAAAAGAACTGGGACAGCACTAGAGATAAATTCGTCTCCCGAGAGGCTGGATTTAAAGGATATTCATGCAAGGTTAGCAAGGCAGATGGGTGTTCCGTTGGTGGTTAATACGGATTCCCATGACAAATTAGGGTTTCTACAAAGAAAATACGGAATCGCGGTTGCTAGAAGAGCCGGATGCTTAACCAACCATGTAGTGAATACAATGAGTTTAGATAGGTTTACGAGTTATATATCATGCCCTAAACCAGATCGTGATGCGATATTTGTTAGTTATGCTATGGCCCGGAATAACTGATGCAGACTGATAATTCTCATGACGAGGCTATTGTAGGTGGCGCAAGCGGTCCTATTCTCCACATTAGGAAATCTCTGGCATCGGGCAAAGATTGGGCGACAACTCTATTAGAAGCCATTGGATTATGGACGTTGCCCGAGGAAATTATAGATGGTCGAAAGTACAAATATTTGATCCATGGGGAAGCACTTGATTGGCTGCTTTTATCAGAACGATTGTTGATGGAAATGAACGGATATCTTACTGATAATGAATACGAAGAGTTGGTATTCCAGGGCATTATGCCGAGTTATGTGGATAGGGAGATATTCCGAAGATTGATAGGTCCGCATAAGTATCGTGCATATTTGAATTACTGGTATGGAGTAGTTATAGAAGAAGCGTTACAGTTGGCTGTTGAGGAAGAGGTTCGCAAAAGGCATAGAGCTCTATGTTATCCGGACTCTGAAGATTTGGTTGAAGATGCCTTTAGCTTCCTTTACAACAAAAGTATGCAGGCACTACTGATTGAATTTGCGGAATCTAATGGTCTGCATGATAGCGAATCTGAGTATGTACGGCTAGCATTATCTGATCACAAAGAGTTCACTTATTCATTATTTAAGCTCCGAATGCATATATGGGACCCTGCTAGGATTGCTAGCGATATGAGAAAAGGTATTTTGAAACTCGAACAAATTGATAAACAACGTTCGGCTCTTGTTGACTGGGAATATATCGACAGTTATTCCGTTTGATACTGATCTATAATTCGTACGATTATGTAGTAATTTACGATTGATGCCCAGCGTAATTATAGAATATCATGGGACTGATAAAACACCTTGCTTCCGGGAGATTCTGTGAATGTTAGATTCTAGTTTTGATGACGTGAAGGACATGTCTGAGTTGCCTCTTGAAGCTTTTACACCTCAGATATACCGAAGAGGCGATATAGTAGAAGGCGAAATTGTCAATATTGATGATGAGGGTATCACAGTCGGACTGGGCTTAAAGAGTGAAGGATTAATCCCCCAGACTCAGATGAGAACCCTATCTACTGATGAATTATCCGCAATGACCCTTGGAGATAAAATTTCTGCCACAGTAGTTAGAGGTGGAGAGTATGTTGAATTATCGCTCGATTTAGAACGGCGAGCGAAATTGTGGATAGATTTGCAAGATCGTATGTCCAATGGTGACACTATAGAAGCATCAGTAATCGGCCACAATCGTGGAGGGTTAGAAGTAGCAGTGGGAAGTGTCAGAGGTTTTGTCCCAATATCACACGTTGCCCCTGCCCCGGAATCAGGCGAAAAAGACCTATCTATCAGGCTGGGAACAGAATCTGTATTCAATATTATTGAGATAGATGCCGAACACGAAAGACTTATATTGTCTGAAAGGGCTATATGGCAATCCAAGCGTGATGCAGCGAGGCAAAAGTTTGTTGACTCTTTGGAAGAAGGTAGTTTTGTCACGGGGTGCGTTAAAACAATACGAGGGTTTGGTGCATTTGTAGACCTGGGAGTGGCGGACGGATTGGTGCCGATATCTGAATTGTCATGGCAAATGTTGAAGTCTCCCAGTGATGTGGTGGCTGTCGGAGATGAATTGACACTCAAGGTTCTGAAGGTAGACCAAGCGAGTCAGAAAGTCAGTTTGAGTCTGAAACGAACATTACCGGAGCCTTGGGAGTCAGTTCCTGAAAGATATTCAGAAGGTGATCTTGTTGAAGGTACAGTGAGTAAGATTACTGATTTTGGAGCTTTCGTTAGGTTGGAAAACTGGGTGGAAGGGTTAATCCATATATCTGAACTATCCCCTAGACAACTTAGCAATCCTGCAGAGATAGTTTATCAGGGGCAAAAAGTGAAGGTTAAGATATTGGACATAGATACGAGTAAACGTCGGATGAGCCTGAGTTACAAGAAAGCTTACGGGTTATAATAGTTTACAGAGGTTATAGTATCAGTCTTTCTTGATCCCAGGACATCTTAAACAATAAATCATCGTTTTGATGGAAGAGTCCTCGTGAATACTATACGGTTAGGGAATAGTTTATGCCTTCTAATAAAGGTGAAATGGCTAGATCATACGACGCGTCTTTAGTTGAAAGGCGAATATATGCGGAATGGGTGGATTCTGGTTATTTTTCTCCTGTAATAGATCAGAGTAAATCTCCATTTTGTATCATAATGCCTCCTCCTAATGTTACTGGAGAACTACATCTGGGACATGCACTAACAACTGCTATCGAAGATGCTCTAACTCGCTGGCATAGAATGCTGGGAGACTCAACTCTGTGGTTGCCTGGAACTGACCATGCTGGTATAGCCACCCAGTGGGTCGTAGAACGTTTATTGGCCGAAGAAGGTACATCCAGACAGGTTTTGGGTAGAGACGCTTTTCTAGAACGAGTCTGGTCTTGGGTGGGGCAATACGGCAATACTATTAATGAACAGCTAAAGCGTTTAGGTGCGTCTTGTGATTGGTCACGTAGCACCTTTACTTTAGATGATGGACCAGCACTGGCTGTCAGAACGACGTTTGCTAATCTGTACGATAAGGGCCTCATTTATAGACATGAGCGCATAATTAACTGGTGTCCTAGATGTTCCACGGCACTGTCTGACTTAGAAGTTGAATATGAAGATGAAGAAGGCACGTTATTCTATATCCGATATCCTTTGGATGATGACTCAGGGGCAACGATTGTGGTTGCAACTACCCGACCTGAGTCTATGCTGGGTGACACAGGAGTAGCAGTCCATCCTGAAGATGAGAGATATCTGTCTGTAGTGGGGCGGAATATTAAGCTACCGCTTGTTGATCGTACCATTCCTGTGGTTTCGGACACCTCAATAGAAATTGAATTCGGAACCGGTGCTTTAAAAGTCACACCTGGGCACGACCCTGTAGATTTTGATATTGGCGAACGGCATAGCCTACCGATTATTACAGTGATCGGTTTTGATGGATGTATGAACCACGAAGCCGGTGTATACGAAGGATTGGATCGCTTTGATTGTCGTGAGAAAGTAGTTGAAGATCTGGAATCACTTGGACTTTTGGATAAAACTGAACCCCTACATCACTCGGTTGGGCATTGCCAACGATGTGATTCAGTAGTAGAGCCGCTAATAAGCCTCCAGTGGTTTTTAAAGGTGGGAGACTATGAAGACTCTACAAGTATTGCTGGGCGCGCATATCAGGCTGTTCTGGGCGGTGATATAAAGATAGTTCCTGATAGGTTTAGCCGCGTTTATCTAAATTGGTTAGAGAATATAAGGGACTGGTGTATTAGTAGGCAACTTTGGTGGGGACACCGTATACCTGTTTGGTATTGCGATAAGTGTTTAGATCCAATTGTTTCAATAGATGATATTGATATGTGTCCTGAATGTGGTTCCCCTAATATTCGTCAGGATGAAGACGTTCTTGATACTTGGTTTAGTTCGGGATTATGGCCTCATTCAACTTTGGGTTGGCCTACTGAAACTGAAGATTTAAGAGGTTTTTATCCTGGCGCAGTTATGGAAACTGGGTATGACATATTATTCTTCTGGGTGGCCAGAATGATAATGATGGGTATCGAGAATACGGGAGACATACCATTCAGAACAGTATTTCTGCATGGATTGGTCAGGGATGCTGACGGGGCAAAAATGAGTAAGACCCGGGGGAATACTCTGGACCCCTTGGATCTTATAGACCAATATGGTACTGATGCGCTGAGATTCGCTCTCACTACCGGCACTGCTCCTGGAAATGATTTGCGATTGACTGACGGAAAACTTGAGTCGTCTCGTAATTTCGCGAACAAACTTTGGAATGCTTCTCGGTATGTTTTAAGCAATATAAACGAAAGACATGATTTGGACTGTTGGTATGATCTGAAAGAAATTGAACATATTGAGGACAGATGGATTTTAAGTCGTCTAGATACCGTGATTGATGATGTTAACCGCTCTCTTGCCAATTTCGAACTTGGTGAGGGGCAGCAGCGATTGTATGACTTTGTTTGGAACGATTATTGTGACTGGTATATAGAGATGGCTAAGATACGGTTACGGTCTGATTCGGAACCGTCTCCGATAAAAGTGTTGGTATATGTGTTAGACACCGTTTTAAGGTTGTTACACCCATTTATGCCATTTATTACAGAAGAAATATGGCAGACCCTAGGAGAGGTAGTAACACACCCTCAAGGAACTCCCAAATCGATTATGGTGGCTGCTTATCCTGAATCAAACGGAGAGTACTTGGATGCATATGCTGAACGTGATGTGTCTTTGGTAATGCAGACCATTAGGGCTATTCGTAACATAAGGTCCCAATTGCAGATTGCTCCTTCAAACAGATTAAGAGCCATCATTGAAGCTAACGGCATGTCAGATGTTTTAAGTATTGAGTCACCGGTTATTGAATCGTTGTCTAGAGTTGACCCTTTGGAGATAGTTGAAGAGCCTACGGGCGATAGTACAAAAAGTATTACGCTAGTTGTCAATCCGTTGGTTATAAGGATTCCACTAGAAGGTGTGGTAGATCTAACTTATGAAGAAGAAAGACTTACCAAAGAGCTAAATGAGGCTTTAGGAAATAAAGCTCGTGTTGAGAAATTGGTTTCAAATCCAAACTTTGTAGCAAAGGCTCGTCCGGAAGTCGTAGAGTCTGAGAAAGAACGGTTACAAACTATATCTGACCAAATTGACAGGTTACAAGAAATAATTTCTCAGATATCAGGATAGCATTCTATAATATACTTGTGATACATCCATATTTATATACCAGAAGGATGGCATCTGCCTGATGAAAGTTGTGGCAGGAGAACTGTGACGATACAACTAGGCATTATAGGATTTCCTATAGGACATTCCCTATCACCGGTATTCCAACAAGCCGCGTTGGATCACCTAAAACTTGCCGCGACATACTCCACCTGGGAGATTGATCCAGTCAATTTACATTCATTCATTGACAGTCTTAGGTCGTCGGACATTCAAGGTATAAATGTTACTGTTCCTCATAAAGAATCTGTACTTCCGTTCCTTGATCATGTTGATGAGTGGGCCCGACAAGCTGGGGCGGTAAATACTATTGTCAACCGTTGTGGGGAGCTGTTTGGATACAATACCGATGGAATTGGGTTTATAAAAGGCCTTAGGCATAGTCATTCATTTGATTTACAGAATAAGACGGTATTAATCATTGGGGCAGGTGGCTCTGCTAGAGGTGTAGTAAGAGCGCTAGCTAACGAGTCTGTTGGGAATATTATCATTGCCAACAGGACTCTTTCTCGTGCTCAATCTTTATCTATGTTGTCTATGGGACTGGGAGTATCGGCTCAAGCAATATCACTTGACTGGCAAGAATTATCTCAGGCCGCGGTTCAGTCAGAATTGATTGTCAATTGCACTTCTGTTGGCATGGCCCACACAGCTGAGTTCGGATCGTCCCCGCTGTTATGTCAGCAAATCCCACCTAATAGTGTTGTATATGATCTGGTGTATAATCCAATTGAAACCCAGATGTTGAGAGAAGCTGCAAGGGCAGGCGCTGCTGTGATCAGTGGCATTAAGATGTTGGTTTATCAGGGAGCGGCTTCATTTGAATTGTGGTTTGACAAACCTGCCCCTGTAGATGTGATGCTTGAATCAGCCGACAAGGCTATCCAGGACATGTCTGAACGTCCAGATTAAGGTTATTAATTAATATGAAAGAGGGAACAGCATGATCCGTTGGTTTACGGCAGGTGAATCTCATGGTCAAGGATTGTTAATAATTGTGGAGGGTATTCCTGCAGCACTACCTATAGATGAAGAATACATTGGATTTCATTTAGGTAGAAGACAGAAAGGATATGGTCGCGGTGGTCGTATGCTGATTGAGCAAGATCATGCCAAGATTATGTCCGGAGTACGACATGGCAAGACTTTAGGCAGTCCGATAGGTATGGTCATTGAGAACAAGGATTGGGCTAACTGGACTGAAGCAATGGCTGTTGAGCATATTGAGAATCCGTCTCAAGAAGGTAGAAATCGTAGAGTGACGAGAATTCGCCCTGGTCATGCGGACTTACCTGGAACAATGAAATATGGCTTTGACGACGTGCGAAACTCTTTAGAAAGAGCAAGTGCCCGAGAAACTGCGGCTCGAGTTGCTGCAGGTGCGGTGGCGATGAGATTTCTCGAAGAATTTGGTATCAAGATGCGGAGTCATGTCATTTCAATTGGCAGTGTCTGGGCAAAATCTTCAGACGATATTGATTGGGCAGCAGTTGAGCAGTCTCCTGTAAGATGCGCTGACAATATTGCGGCAGAGAAGATGATTGGTGAAATTGACTCTGCAAAAGATGCTGGAGATACTGTCGGTGGGACCGTGGAGATCATTGCGGAAAATGTGCCCATTGGTTTGGGATCTCATGTACATTGGGATCGTAAGATTGACGGTCTGATATCTCAAGCTTTGATGTCCATTAACGCGGTCAAAGCGGTATCTATAGGGCCTGGATGGGACGTAATAGGTGATTGGGGGTCGAAAGTTCAAGATGTGATAGAGCCAGTTACTGATCCTGATAATCCGTGGCAACGAAAGACGAATAGAGCAGGGGGCATAGAAGGTGGAATGACCGATGGTATGCCGGTAGTGGCGCGATTTGCGATAAAACCAATAGCTACTCTTCATAATCCTCTTCCGTCAGTTGATCTTGATACTGGGGAACCAGTGCAGGCTCATTTTGAAAGATCAGACGTTTGCCAAGTCCCCCCAGCAGGAGTGATTGGGGAAGCAATGGTGGCTTTAGTTCTTGCAGATGCTTTATTGGACAAGTTTGGCGGTGATTCTATTGCTGAATCATTACGCAACTATCAGGGATATATCAAAACTGTAGGGCCTCGCAAGATATACAAGTAAATATATTAATATCGTGAAATTATAGACGCCGTCATGGATTTCTGATATATTGTGAGGGATTCGAAAATCCCGACTAGGAGGAATTGTTATGGAAGGGAAAGTACAGCTCGAGATCACCTATTGCGTGCCTTGACAGCACCACGCTACCGCCACGTGGATGGCGAATGAATTCTTCAGGGCATATGGACCTGACGCAGCAATAACCATATCACCCAGAGGACAGGGTATCATGGAAGTGTTCCTCGATGGTGAGAAAATTTTCGATAAGAAAGCCGAAGGCAATACCTACCCAGATTTGGCCCGCGTACGAAAGATGAAAGAGGTCATCGCGGCCAAAATCGAGAGCGTTGATGCCGTAGCCGCGCCAGCAGACGACTAGTCTTAATAAGGCGTAACTAAAGTAAAAACCCTCCTGTTTACAGGAGGGTTTTTACTTTGTTCCATATCTCAATAGCTAGTTTATTTGCCGGCAGATTTGCGTCCAGAACGAGCCATTTCAATTTATCGGATTGTGCTTGTTCCAAGAAACCTTGGCGAACTCTTTTGTGAAAAGACAATTCTGAATTGTCAAAAGTATCTTTTTTGCGCCCTGACATTCTGGATAGAGCAATCTCAGGTGGCATATCTAACAATATAGTCAGGTCAGGCTCTATGTCTCCAGTTGCTAATTTGTTAAGACTAACGATGTGTGGTATGTCCAGTCCTCTGCCATATCCCTGGTAGGCTACGGTAGAAGCAGTAAACCGATCAGATAGAATGTGTTTACCGGAATCGATAGCTGGAATAATTACCTGGTTGATTAGCTGCTGTCTAGCGGCAATAAATAGTAGTAATTCTCCTAATGGGCTTAAGTCGCTACGTGTCTTGAGTATTTTCCGGAGATTTTCTCCCAGTGGAGTACCGCCGGGCTCTCGCGTAAATGTATATAGATACCGACGCCGGGCTAATCTATTTCTTAGGCGTTTGATTTGGGTGCTTTTCCCAGATCCGTCTCCGCCTTCAAAAACTATGAAAGCCAATTACAGTCCCTTTCAAACCAGTTGCTATTTGGATTAAATCTGAATATACATTATTCCTGTTTATGGCTTGTATATTAAAACTCCACGTTCAGGCTCTTTGCCCTTACTGGTTGACGCCAAGCTAAACTTGTCCGCTAGCATATGCTGGAGTCTTCGTACGTATGGCCGTTGTGGTGAGAGTAATACACTGAATTCGCCTTCAAGCACTTTCTGTGCAGCTGATTCAGCTTCCTGTATGGCCTGTTCAATAGTAATTTTAGACGATGGAGAATCAGGATTAGTAGACCTTTCGTCTACTCTCACTTCAATTCCCTTGTTTTTAGCAAGAGTATGGAGAAAGTCTATTATCTGAGGCATGGTGTTTTTTCGTAGGACATATACTGGAGTGCCGCTGGTCTCGGCTACTCTGACTAATTGGGCCCCTCTTCTATAGTGTGTCTTAGTGGTTAAAACTAAGGTCGCTCTCTTCAATTCGTTAGAGGTTTCAATAGTTATTCCAGTTTCTGTTTGTGCAGCTTCTAATTTGTCCCGACTAATACCGAACATGAATATCTTTTCATCAAGATAACGATCTTGACGGATATCGCTGATTCTTTCTCGTGCAGGAGATGTCTGAGATTCTATTTTCTTTCCTGATGTCATAGCAGGAGACCATGCGCCTGGGGTTCCCTCGCTTTGTCTGGGTGCTTCTTGTGTTCGCTCGACATTACCTTGTTCATCAAGTCGTCGTATTTCTGGAATTATCTGATATCCTCTGAGTGCTTGATCAATTGTATCGGCTACGTCGTCATGGACAGCAACTTGTTGCCAACCTTGTATTTCAACAACGACATCGAATGTTGGTGGAGCTTTCCTTTCTAACACAGTCTTTTGGGTCCCTCTGAATTTAGCTTCTTGATCGCTAAGAGTTACTGTCTGGACCCCACCAATCAAATCTGAAAGTGTTGGATTGAGTATCAGATTATCTAACGTATTTCCATGTGCTGTTGCTACCAGTTGCACACCGCGTTCTGCTATGGTTCTGGCTGCTATCGCTTCTCTTTCGGTGCCCATTTCGTCGATAATTATTACTTCTGGCATGTGGTTTTCAACGGCTTCTATCATCACATCATGTTGGTTGGCTGGTGTGGCAACCTGCATGCGGCGAGAGTGTCCTATAGCTGGATGCGGTATGTCTCCATCTCCTGCAATTTCGTTAGATGTGTCGACAATGATAACCCGTTTTTTTGCTTCATCAGCCAAGACCCTAGCTGTTTCTCTTAACATAGTAGTTTTGCCGACTCCGGGTTTGCCGACTAACAATATATTTTTACCGGAAAATGCCAGATCTTCTATTATCTTGATTGTTCCATGTACAGCACGTCCAACCCTACAGGTAATACCCACTATTTCGCCTTTGCGATTTCTTATAGCTGAAATACGGTGCAGAGTTCTCTCGATACCAGCACGGTTGTCTTTTCCAAAATTACCAATGTTGTTTATGAGATCTTTTAAATCGTCCTTTTCTATCACTGTATCATCAAGAATGACATCTCCCGAAACAAAGCGGGCTTCTGGCACTCTGCCCAAATCCATAACTATCTCAAGCAATTCATTTTGCTGTTCGTTCGAACGTATAGCATTTTGAATTCGTTCTGGGAGTGCTGACAATAGAGAGTCAAGGTCAGATATGATTAGTTCTTCGGTGGTGACCAAAGTTATCCCTCCGGTTCCGTGTGAACTATTTCAATGATGTCACATATTTCGGATACATTTAGGCTTTTCCGGTTATCGTAAAATGTGTCGGAATAATCTCTAGTTATAGTACGACTTAGAATAATCATGAACTAGTAACCGTTCTATTTGATTTAAGATTTAGGAAATGAGCGTGAAATCTTGGATCCTTTGTCAATTCGGGATGAAACGAAGTGGCCATTAAATTAGCTTGTTGTACTGCTACGGGTCGACCATCCTGAAGAGACGCCATAATTGATACCCCGCTTCCGACCCGTTTAATCACCGGGGCCCTTATAAAGATAGCATGGTATGGGATTTCATCAAAGCCAGTTATTTCTAAATCCTGTTCAAAGCTATCGATTTGTCTGCCGAAGGCGTTGCGTTGAACGTCTATGTCCATAATCCCTAGTGGTATTGGATCCCTTTCAGTGATTTCAGCGGCGAGCATTATCATACCGGCACATGTGCCCCATAGTGGCATGCCATCGCTTGCTAGTTGCTTTATGGGTTCTCTCAAATCATATCTGGTCAGTAGTCGGCTAAGAGTTGTGCTCTCTCCTCCGGGAATGATTAGTCCATCAACATCACGCAACTGGTCTGGGAGTCTGATCTCACGACACTCGACTCCTAGAGTTTGGAGTATATTAATATGTTCTATAAAATCACCCTGGACGGCCAGGACACCAATTAACAAATTCGCATAACCTGATGTTAAATATCGTCAGCCTGTTTATATGGCTTTGGGCATTTCAAATGCGATCTCTTTACTAATTTTCCCGTCACGCATTTCGAATATATGGACTAGTCGCATTTCTACTTGTTGTCCGATGTGAAATGGTAGGTAACCTTCTTTAATGATAGTAAATGTTAGTATGCTGTCGTCAGTGACCCTATCTTCTGTTGCGAATCTATCCAGATTTTTGAAAGCAACATCCTTGACGGAACCGAATATTTGATAGTAATTCTCAGCTACGTCTGTTTTACCTGTAAATATAAGCCCGCGGGCTGGTGCTTCCCACACAATATCGTCGGTATATAGTTCTAGTGCGGCCTCTATTTCGTTGAGTTCTTCACTATGGAAGTGTGCTTCGACTACTTCGAGGTTGTTTTGTATTATGTCGTTTACTGGCATAGGTTTGTTATTAGACAGCGATAACTACTTATACGCTTCTGGGAGCAAGCAGCTGGTCCTGAGGTATGCTTCGTGCGCTAATCCCGACCATAGCTTCTCCAAGGTCTTTGGAAACTTCTGCGATAATTTTGGGATCCTGGTAGTGGGTGACTGCCTGAACGATAGCATTAGCACGCTGATCAGGGTTTCCAGATTTAAAGATACCAGATCCAACAAATACACCGTCAGCACCTAATTGCATCATTAAGGCTGCATCGGCGGGTGTCGCAACTCCTCCTGCGGCAAAATTCACAACAGGCATTCGCCCGAGCTCTTTTGTTTGAGTTAGGAGCTCAAGGCTTACCCCGAGATCTCGAGCTTCTACCGTTAATTCATCATCTGGCATGGTTTGCAGTTTTCTAATCTCATCTTGAACGGTTCGCATATGACGTACTGCCTCAACAATATCGCCAGTACCCGCTTCTCCTTTTGTACGGATCATGGCAGCACCTTCTGACACTCTTCTCAAGGCTTCTCCCAAGTCTCTGCAGCCGCATACAAAGGGCACTGTGAAGTCATGCTTCCAGACATGATGTTTCTCGTCTGCTGGGGTCAACACTTCAGATTCATCTATATAGTCTACTCCTAATGCCTCTAACACCTGGGCTTCCACAAAATGTCCAATTCTGCATTTTGCCATTACAGGAATACTTACCGCGTTGATAATCTCCATTATTTTAGTAGGATCACTCATGCGGGCGACTCCGCCATCTGCTCTGATGTCGGCAGGAACTCGTTCGAGTGCCATGACCGCAACGGCTCCAGCTTCCGCAGCTATTGCCGCCTGTTCGGCGTCCACAACGTCCATGATCACGCCACCCTTCAACATTTGGGCGTGTCCCGATTTCACTGTAAAAGTGCCAGTTAATGTTTCAACCATAATGTTTACCCTCCCAAGATGACCTAGGAAACAGATCGAATATTATGTGCATTATACTCCGCAGTTTGTTTGGTTATCAATTAAACACAATATCTCCGCTTTTGTTATGGTAAGTACTGCTGAAGGGTGTAACTATTCGATTCCTTGACAGTGCCCATACAGTGGGCTTTAATATTAACTTGATTAGCCGAGGTAGCTCAGGTGGTAGAGCACGGCACTGAAAATGCCGGTGTCGACAGTTCGAGTCTGTCCCTCGGCACCTCTATCGGCAGATAGCCGTACGAGCGGAAGTGGCTCAGTGGTAGAGCATCTCCTTGCCAAGGAGAGGGTCGCGAGTTCGAATCTCGTCTTCCGCTCCATTTATAGAA